>WRNH01000031.1 GCA_009776745.1 Endomicrobiia bacterium
AAAGCCGTAAACGGTTAAAGTTCGGACTTTCCTCTTCACAAAAACTAAAAGTGAAGCGATCGCCGTCCGCCTGTTTAACGGCAATTAGTAATGGGGTATCTCTAAAACCTATCTAAAGTGGTGTCATTCCCGTGAAAACGGGAATCCATTTTTGTCTTTATCGTCGAACACATTTAAAAGCAGCATTGATACCCGTTTTCACGGGTATGACAAAATTGGGTTTTTAGAGAGACCCCATTACTAATTGCCGTTCTGCCTTTTTAACAGTATTCTCGAACAATTGTCGCAGAAAACCAATTCGTGGCATTTCTGCGCCTGATTTATCAATTGCGGCCTTAATACCATTCCGCATCCGCCGCAGCTTTCTCCGTCGACAAGACAAATTCCCTGTCCGTCGCGGCCTTCGCGTATTCTCTCGTATTGGTCAAGTATGTTTTTATTAACTTTTTGTTTATGCCGTTCTCTTTCTTCTTCGATCTTCGCTATTTCGTCCGAAAACTTCTTAGCCGAACTTTCAATATCGGCAATCTCGGCTTTAATTCTCCGGTCACTCTCTTTTAATTCAAACTCGGACTCTTTTACTGTCTTATTCTCATTTTCTATTTTATCCATCAACTCCAAAATTTCATCTTCTATAACGCTTTTATCCGCTTTTGCTTTTTCAATTTCCAAAAGCAATGCTTTATAAGTATCGTTTGATTTTACGCTGTTAAGTTCTAATGAGTGTTTTGCAACCGCCTTTTCCTTTGAATCCAAAATAGCTTCTTTTTCTTTTTTTAAAGAACTTAACGCGACAAAACTTTTCTTTTTCTCTTCCGTTTCCTGTTTTCTTAATTCCAAATCTTTTTTCTTTTCTTCAATAAGCGCCGGAGCGTCTTCTATCCGACTTTTAATGCTTTCAATTTTTATGTCATAATCCTGCAATTCATACAAAAGCTCTAAATCCTGTTTCAAATTTTCCATTTGCACTCCATTTATGATAATCTAAGCGATACACATCTGCGGCGCCTTTGCCGTTATGGTGGGTATGACAGGGTTCGAACCTGTGGCCACTCGCGTGTGAGGCGAGTGCTCTTCCGCTGAGCTACATACCCGTAATATCAATAATCACCGTTTATTATAGCAAGTTTTAATTTGCTCGGCAAATAAAAAAGACCCTTGATTTCTCAAGAGTATATTTTAATTTTTTTATTGATTGGGCCTGGTAGGACTTGAACCTACGACCATTCGATTATGAGTCGAGTGCTCTAACCAACTGAGCTACAGGCCCGCTTTAAAACGCCTAAAAATTATATCTAAAAATCTGTCTCAAGTCAATAATAATAACCCGAACTTCATAATTCTTAAATTTAAATACAGGACTTACGGCAAAAAAGCATATCTTCGCTTTATCTGATATTGCAAATAACTATTGTAACAAGAAGCACCGCGCATAAAAGCGCGGAAAGAACAATAAGCAGTATCCTTTGCGTCTTAAGAAAGTTAATTTCTCTTTTAAGCTTATCATTTTCTTCTTTTAATTCGCGGTTTTCTTTTTTATCGCGGATAAATTCTGAAATTTGCGGCTGGGCAGCAGCCGCAATGGAAGAAATAACTTTTATAATTGTTGGTATTGAAGGCATAATGACTCCTAACGGCAATTATAATGACAATGCATAGACGCACGGCAACGGCGGAAGCCGAGAAGCTTGGAATCTGAGTCACAGCAACAGCAATTGTTTTTGCTTTGTTCTGCCGTTTAAAAGCTGTATTTCGCGCCGATCGTGCCGCCGAGGTTTGAGAAGTTTTCGGCGATTTTTATTGCGGCGCCGGCGTATGCTTTGAAATTTTCGTTTATGTCGTAAGACGCGGATAAATTAAACCCTGCGGCGTCTTTGCCGGTCTCGGCTCCTACGGATTTAAAAGTTTCGGTTTTTCCGTTTAATCTTGATGTAAGTTCCGGCATATATCCGCTCAAAAGTCTGTTATATTCTATTGAAGCGCCCAAATTTAATTCAGATATTTTCGCGTTTGCGCTTATTCCTATTCTTGCGTTTGAAACAAATACGTTTGAACCGTCTATTTCCAAATTTAATGTATCCGCGCCGGTTTCAGCAAAATCACCGTAATGCGCCCAAGCGCCGTTGATCCCCGCAAAAGGATTTAACGAAAAAATTTCAGAAACGGACATTTCGTAAGAAGCTTCCGCGTCGGCTTCTAAAACGTAACTTTTAAATTCGGACTTTGCGCTGCGCACAAATCCTGAGCTTGAAACATTGACGCTTCTTGTAATATCGTAAGCCTGCCCTTCGTAATCAAGGGCGGCTTTAAACTTCAATGCGTTTTTACCTGCCAAAGCGTACGCTCCGCCGCCGAAGCTTGAAATATCGCCTTTATTCGATTCCTGCGAAATGCCGGCAATGCCGTATTTCCCGAAAAATCCGAATATGAGATCGTCGGCCAAATTCGCATCCGCGCCGAAAGTTATAGCGTAATTTACGGCTTTAAAATCACCGTAAGAATTTTCGTCGGATCCAAAAACAAGAGAACCTCCGTCGACATAAGCCCATACATTATACGGTTTGTCGGTTTTTTCAATATGATCGAAAAGTCCGCGTTTGCTTCTGTTATGCATATTGTAATTTAAGGCATTGGCTATGAAATAAGGAGAAGTTTCAAGCAAAGCCTGCTTCTGCTGAAGAACGGACGTCATTTCGTTGATGCCGTCTATGACATTTGCCAAAGGCCTGTCCGCGTTCGACGACAAAGCATCATACATTTTCGCGGCATTTTTCTGATTCTTCCCAAGTTTGTCTAATGAAGAAAAATAACTTTGTCTTATGCCGTTTACCACAAGCATAAATTTCTTTTGGGTTTCGTCAAATTCAAAATCGTATTTTAGATCCCGCGGAAACGTGCGGTTTACGGCATTATTGTCAAAAGATTTTACGGCAAAATCCGTATCTTCAAAACCGTCGTCGGCATTTACCAAAGTAAACCACAAATTATCATAAGTCCCAACGCCCGCCCTGACGCTTACAGTACCGTCAAGCAGCGCTTTGCCGCCAACTTCAATGACGTCCGAATCGCCGTAAGAAAATATGCCGAACTTCAATTCGCTTTGAGGATCAACCGTTAAATCTCCGCTTACCGAAATTGTCCGCGGGGATGCGGTTTGTATATTTAATACGCTTCCGTTTAAAACGCTGAGATCATTCAGCGACATATTGCTGCCGCCCGCAAGATTGAACGATACGCCGTCCAAATTCAAATTTAACGATCCGTAACCGGATATGCTGCCGTTCATATTGAAATTCCCGCCGCATCCCAGTACCGTTAAAGTATTGTTTGTTCCTTCGGAGGTAATAGCGTCATTTATAGTCGTGGTCTGGTATTGCGAAACGGAAGCGTCAAATTCCGCGTATGAATTTCCCGCGAAATGAATGGAATTTGACAAACCGTTTGCCGTGTTTGCGTTAAATACCGTAAGGTCGAGCACGGTTTGCTTAAAATAAATTTTCGCCTCTTCCGACGCGCTTAACCCTTTCAGGTAAACGGCGCCGCCGTTTGCGCCGGCGAAATTTTCCGTAAACGTAACGTCGGCAAAATCTATTTTGCCGCTTCCTGTCAAGTAAACCGCTCCGCCTTCGGCGCCGGCGGCATTATTTGTAAAAACTGCCTGTCCGGATGAAAAGTCCGAAGTTCCGCCGTCCTGATATATAGCTCCGCCTTTTAGATTTGACTTATTGTCCGCAAATGTTGAAAGCCCATTATAATCGATCGAACTTCCCAAAGCGTAAACCGCTCCGCCCGAACCGTTTGCCGCGCCCTGCGCGCTGTTATTTTTAAATTCTGAGCCGGCCAGAAAATTTACGGATTGCGCAAAAGCGTAAATTGCTCCGCCGCCCGAAGTTATAAGGTCGCCGGACGCCGTGTTTGATTCAAATAAGACCGAACCGTTAAAAGTCATAATGCCGGTCGAAGCGTAAACCGCGCCGCCCGAACCGCCCGCCGAGTTTAAAGTAAACCCTGCGTCCGATTGAAAATCAAAAACTCCGCTCTCCTGATAAACCGCTCCGCCTCTGAAACCCGCTTCATTATTTGCAAAAGAAACAATACCGGTAAAAAGCGAACCGCTTTCCGATGAGTAGACCGCTCCGCCGTAAAAACCGGCGGCATTATTTGCAAAACCAGAGGTTTTGCTGAAAGTTAAAGTTCCGTTATCCTGATAAACCGCTCCGCCTCTGAGACCTGCTTCGTTACCTGTAAAAGAAGCGGGGTCCGAAAAAGACAAACCGCTTGCCGACGCGTAAACCGCGCCGCCCGAACCGTTTGTTATTCCTTCTGCTTTATTATTGCTAAATTGTGCCGCGCCTAAAAACTCCACAAACTGTTCAAAAGCATAAACTGCGCCGCCGCCCGAAGTTATAAAGTCGCCGGACGCCGTGTTAGATTCAAACGATACAGAACCGTTGAAAGTCATAGCGCCGGTCGAAGCGTAAATTGCGCCGCCGGAAACTCCGGCGGAATTTAGAACGAATTTCGCATCCGATTGGAAATCAAATATTCCTTTTTCCTGATAAACTGCGCCGCCTCTTGAATAAGCCGAATTGTTTTGAAATTGAACCTCGGCGCTGCCAGTAAAAGTAAACGCCGAAAGGTTAGAATAAATTGCTCCTCCGCCGTTTGCGTCTATCCCCGAAGCCGAATTGTTTGTGAACGCTATGTTTGAATTTATGTTAAATTCATTATCTCCGTAGGCATAAATTGCGCCGCCGGAAATGCCCACTTCGTTATTTGTAAAATAGCCGGAATCCGTAAAATTATACGCGCCCGAACCCGTTGCGTACAAAAAGCTGTAAAAAGCTCCCCCGCTTGCGGATGCGGTATTAGAATCAAATTGCGCTGCGCCGTTAAAATTGATAATATTTTGTCCGCCCGAATAAACCGCAAAAGCTCCGCCGTTTGCATAACTTTTATTATCCGCAAAAGACGCCGTTTTTCCGGAAGCAAAATCAATTTTTTTAGTCCCTTCTGACGCATACATAAGGACTGCGCCGCCGCCCGTTAAACCGTCGCCGGAAGAAGTATTGCCCGTAAATGCGGCTCCGCTTTTAAAATCAAGCGAACTTTGCGAAGTTCCGCCCAAATACAGCGCTCCGCCGTTTTCCGCAGAATTGTTTTGAAAAACAACATTGTCCGCAAATTCCGCGCTGCTGTCAATAAAAGCCGCGGCTCCGCCCATAGCAGTAGCCGAGTTGCTTGTAAAATTTACCGTGCTTTCAAAACCGTAAACCGAACGCAAAGCGTATATCGCTCCTCCTGAAACGCTTGTAATACCAAGCGTTTTATTTTCGGAAAAATCAGTAATTCCGCCGGAAAGAAAATTTAAATTGCTGTCAACGGAAAATATCGCCGCGCCGCCTTCGATAGTATTGCCGCTTATGGCGTTTGCGTAAAAAGACGCGCCGTTTGAAAAAGTGAAAGTTGAACTTTGCACAAAAATTGCTCCGCCGCGCGAAAATGCCGTCGAGTTATGCCCAAAAACCGCATCTCCTCTGAACTCATATACGGAATTTTGCGAATAAATCGCGCCGCCTGCGCTGAAAACCGACGAAATATGTTCTGAGGCGTTCCAATAAAAACCCGCATTGTCGTGAAAAATATTATGTCCGCCTGCGCTAAAAATCGCGCCGCCGCCCAAAGCCGCAGTATTTGAAGTAAAATTTATCGGTCCTGCAAAAAGTAAGTCGCCGGCGCTGTCTGATTTATAAATTGCTCCGCCTGAACCGGTCAAAGATTTATTGCCCGTAAAATTTGCTTCTTGAAAAATAACGTTTCCTCCGGAGCTGTAAATTGCCCCGCCGTGTCCGTATGCCGAATTATTTGATATGTCTGCGTCTGACCCAAAATAGACGTCACCGCCAAATCCCTTGTTGATCGCACCGCCGCGGCCGCCGGAAGTATTATTTTGAATGACTGCATCCGCATAAAAAATTAAATCGGAATTATTGCCGCTGTAGATCGCGCCGCCGTGATCTCCGGAATAGTTTCCGGTTATTTCTGCCGAAGCGTTAAAAGCCAGCGCACCGTTTGCCAAATAAATCGCGCCGCCGCGGCCAAACTGTGCCGTATTGCCGGTCATATAAACATCGGAAGAAAACGTAACTGCGCCGCCTGCATTATAAATCGCGCCGCCGGAACCGCCCGCCGTATTGTTCATTAAATATATTCCGGCTTCAAACTGCAGCGGGCTTGAACTGCCTTTATATATAGCTCCGCCGTGGGCATTTGAATTATTCGAAGTAGAATTATTGTAAAAAGTTGTCGCCGAATGAGTGCTGAAAGCAAGACTGCCGTTTGTAATGTAAATGGCTCCGCCGCCAAGAGCCGCAGTATTTGAAGCAAAATACGCTTCGTCGTAAAACGTTAGCGAAACGTTTGAATAAATCGCGCCGCCTAAACCGCCTGCGGAGTTATTTGTAAACTGTACCGGCGAATATCTGGGATAATCTATATCTCCGAAAACAAGACTGCCGGACGCGTTTGTTTTTTCATAATAAACCGCTCCGCCCGAACCGCCTGCAGAATTTGAATTAAAAGTAACGGCACCTTGAAAATTTATTGCGCTGCCTGTTCCGCCTTTAAAATATACGGCGCCTCCGTCTTTGCCGGCCTGATTGCTTTCAAACAGCGTAAAATCGCTGACCGCAAACGTATGCGTAGATATAATTTCGTCGAATTCATTGTACGTATAAGTAGTTATATCTACCGTCCCGAAGCCAAATGTCGTATTGACGCCGTCATAAAGCGAAGCATAAGCTCCGCCGTAACCGCTGGAATTATTTCCTATAAACCGGATTCCGCTTGAAAAAGCCACGTCAATGGACCGCACTAGAGAAGGACCCGAATATCCTCCTATAAAAACGGCGCCTCCGTATACGTTTGCGCCGTTTGCCGTATTATTGCCTCTTACCGTATTTGAAATAAAATGAATGTCTTTAAACTCTATTTCTTTATTTGTCATAGAATAGCCAGAGCCGTATTGATACTGCTCAGTATAATTGTAATAATAGTTCCCGTAAGCCCCGCCGCCTTTTACCGACGTATTTGTGCTTGTAAAAAGTCCGTTTGTTATAGTCAGATATTCAAAGCTGTGCGATGTTAATACGCCGGGACCTAGGTTACGATCTCCCGTAATAAAAGTAAAAGCTGCGCTTTTTTGATTTGCGTCTATAGCCTGTCTTACGGTGCTGGGAGTGCTTGCGTATACGGGTATGGTCTGATAGAAAGGCCAGCCGGTCGTCGTAGTTCCAACTTCAACAAAAGTATAAGTAGCGGATTTGACAGAAAACGTATAAAAATCATAGCCTCTGCTCCAAGTCCCTCCAAACATAGGCCATCCGGGATAGCGCAGCGTATACACGTCTTCTTCGGTCACCGACGGCATCGCATTACCGTAAATAACGTCTTCGGTAAGCTCATAGCGCGCCGTAGTCGTGGGCGAATTTGTACCCTGAGACGTCCATGCAGACTTTAATCCGCTTTCGTCTGCGCAATATGCAAACGAAGCAAAAGCAAAAACAAATAACGGTGATAATAATAAGACTTTCTTGAGTTTCATAGTTTCCCCTGTTAAAAGCAATTACAAATTAAAAATTACAAATTACAAATCAACTGCAAAGGCAGAACGGCAATTACGAATTAAACCCAAAATTGTCATTAGAAAGCCGTTGTTGTTCCATCGCCCCGCGTGAGAAGGAAACAGCTTGCACTTATTTTGTGGGTCAAGTGTCGTTGCCTCGCATCTCTGCATCCCCGCATCCCTGCATCGCCTTTATTCTATATTCGAGCTTATTATCAAATTTTCGTTTTGCATTTTTTCTATATAGTCTTCGATGTTTTCGTTAGATAAAATATTGTATCTGTCTTCGGATGCCGTTTTAAATACCGGAAACCATACCGCCATGGGATCTACTACCAGTTTTTTAATGTCTTTATATCCGAGACTTACGTTTTTAACGTATTTATTGTTGACAAACTGAATGTTTACGTCAGTGCCGGGCAAAACCGAAAAGTCGACTATAAAAGCGTTATTATTGGGAACGAGCAGGGAAACTTTTCCTTTGCCGGAATTTTTTACGTAATCCGAATAGAACGTATTGTGCGCGTACTGGTCAAGATATATTCCGGTCACCGCCGACAAATTGACTTTGCCTTTTTCTTTTATGGGCTCTACTATTATTCTTGAATTTTCCCTGCCGATCGAACCCGTCAAAGAATGAAGCGTGATGTTTGAGGCTTTGATATTAGGCTCTTTATTTCCCAAATTTACGGCTAATATGTCTCCGTTTGATATCACCGACAAATCTTTAGCGCACCAGAAACGTTCTATGATAAGCCCGTAAGTAAAGCCTTCAACATAGATCCCGCCGTTTAACGCTATGAGATTTGCTTTAACAAAATCCGGATTTTCATTGTCTAAGCGGAGCAGATTATCCGGTTTTCCTATATCGCCGGTTTGCGAATTAAGCCTGATCTCGCCGGCATAAAAACCCGCGTTTGCAATATTGGTTTTATCGCCTTTGATATCGCCGTAAACGTCGGCAAAAATCGTACCGCGCTCGGAAACCGCTTTATTTCCTATGATCATCGATCCGTTCAAAACGTTAAAGTTTATGTTTCCGTCAAGCGACCTTATTACGCCTTTTATCGTTAAATCGCCGTTTTCAACAAGCGATGTTATCGCTTCTTTTGCGGTAACAGCGCCGTCGATATCGGTTTTCTTTTCGCTTTTCAAATCAACTCCGCCGTTTGCAGAAGTCAAATCGCCTTTTACCGTAAGCTCTTTTTGACTGTCAACGGTTATGTCTTTATCTGCGGATATATTTCCGGTTATTTCGGTCTTGCCTTCGCTTGAAAGCGCAGCGCCGCCGTTTACGGAAATTATACTGCCGCCTGCAAAAATATCTTTTTTGCTGTCAACGGTTATGTTTTTATTTGCGGATATATTTCCGGTTATTTCGGTATTTTCCCCGCTTTTCAAACCAACAGCGCCGTTTGCGGAAGTTAAGCCGCCTTTTATTATTAATTCTTTGCCGCTGTCTGCGGTTATGTTTTTGTCGGCAGATATTACTCCGGTTATTTCGGTCTTGCCTTCGCTTGAAAGCGCAACTCCGCCGTTTGCGGAAGTTAAGCTGCCTTCTATCATAATATCGTTTTCGCTGTCTGCGGTTATGTCTTTGTCAGCGGATATATTCCCCTCTATTTCCGTTTTCCCGCCGCTTGAAAGCAAGACGCTTCCTTCCGCAGAGTTTATGCTGCCTAAGACGGAAACTTTTAGATCGTCTTCTTCGGACTGAAGTTCAATATCGTCTTTTGCAAAAAGATTTGCGTTGATCTCAACGCTGTCTTTGCCCGTAACGGTTATTTTGCCGTTTAACGAAGTTATATTTTGCATTCCGGTCGTGACGGAACCCGCCGCGGTCAGATTTATATCTTTGTCAGCCGAAATTTTGTCGGCATAGAGGTTTCCGGTCGAAGACAGATCAACAAGCCCTTCTAAAGACGAAATTTCTTCAAAATTTCCTTTATTTTGCGCTTCGATGTAAATATCGCCTTTGGCAAAAGCGCTGATCACTTCTTTCACGTCGGCTTTCACTTTATTGTCAAACTCTCCTATGGAAGCGTTTGAAGCGCCCATGATCAAGTTTTTCGCGGTTATAACGGAATTTTCATCCAGTCCGTATATCCCGCCGTACTTTGAAATGACCGAAACGTATTCGCCTGCCGTAAGTTTTCCGAAATACAAATCTTCGATCACGCCGAAATTTGACGAGTTTCCTACATTGTTCAGATAAACGTTTTCAACGGCTTCGATATTTACAGCGCCTTCATCCGCGCCGGCGCGGATAATTATATTCAGCGCTTTTTGGGAAGTTCCGACATTGGCGGCGTTTATTGTTATATTATGCGCCGCTATATTTTCGTAATCGGAAACTTCATACCCTGCGGAATAAACGTTTCCTTTGGCGTCTATGTATACGCTTCCGGGCGCCGACAAATAATTTAAAGATAGATCCTTGACCGACGAGAGATACATGCTTCCCTGCGGCGATATCGCAGTTAGAACCCCCGAAATGTCAAGAGCGAGCTTTTTATTTAAAGCTCCTATGTCGCCGCTGCCGGACTCAAGCATGAGATGATTTCCGGTAATATTGGGGTTATCGGTCAAAGAAGCATTGTAAATGCCTCCCGCGCTTTTTACGCTTACATTGCCTCCGGACTTGATTTGCTCTATGTTTATGTCGTTTTGGCTGCCTATATACACGTATCCGTCAGCATTTACGTTTAATTTTTCCGTCGCGTTTACATTGACTTGTTTCTGGTTAAGTATGGTAAGCCCGAGCAGATTATCATCTTCGTCTCTGTCCCATATTATATTGTAGTATTCTGCCGTAGCAATACTTAGTTTTTCGCTTTCCGACAAATTCGCAAAAGCGCCTTTGGAACTCAAATCCACATAAAGACTGCTTTCATTTAAACCTACCGACCCGCCGGCATTGATAAATACGTTCCTGCCGTTGAAATTATTGTCATAAAGTATATATTGGCCGCCATTGTCTTTTGCGCCGTTCATAGCATATAAAAGCTGGTCTTGCGTCCATGCGTACTCGCCGCGGTTTGAGTCAAACAAACCAAGGATACCGTCCCACAAAGCAAGCAGCTCTTCTCTTTTGCGTTCGTCTATATCATTATCCGTATTTATGTCATATACGCTTCCGTTTGTAACGGTAAGATAAATATCGCCGGACGTTGAAGAAATATTGCTGACGCCTAAATCTCCCGAAACTTTCTTGATAAGTTTAATGTCGCCGTAAGCATTAGCTTCAATGTTTTCAGCGTCTATTTCAAGTTCCGCGCCGTTATAACCGGTTATGGCTCCTCTTGCGGATTCTATTTTGGTATTTACGCCTTTTATCTTGCTGCCCGAGCTGTCAGCGGTTATTTCTTCGTTGGAAATAAGAGTAACGTCGCCTTCGGCCGCGGTTATGTTTCCTATTGTAAAAACGTCAAACAGCCCGTTATTGGTTTTTGCTATCAGGTCTATATTTCCTACACTGGAGTTTATGGCATTAAAAACTCCGCCTTTTAAGCTTACGGTCAAGGGATGATATGGTCCTCCTATGCCTTCTGCCGCTTTAAGAGTAATATTTTGCCCGCTTACCTGCGCTCCGGCGCCAAGACCTTGTATGGCGCCATTGTTAGACGTAATATAAACGTCTGCTAAAGAACCGGCGTTTATTGCCCCTCTTAATCCTATGGTATTATTTGATGTGACATTTATGTCCTGGGGCGTACTGTATCCTATAAAACCTATGTTTATTGGATTATCGGCTTTTATGCTGTGTATGTTAAAGTTGTTGACGCCGGTCTGCCATGTGGTACGCCTCCAATACGTCTGGGTGGAAAATATCCACCAGCCCGTACTGTACGAACCATTCTCGTCGTGTATTATTTCGTTGCTTGTGCCTCTATACTGGTAGTTATATATGTATCTTGGGTCTCCTGAACTGCCGTATGTGATATATTCTCCTTTTGACAGAGGGTCAGACACCGTGTATTCTCTTTCCAGCGTCATATCGCTTTTGTCCGGCACAAGCCAATCCATTCCCCAAAAACTATTTCTCTCGTGATAATATGTCTCCTCCGTTACGTCTTTTGAACCCGTAGTCCATGTATATCTGATGCCGGACGCGGGATTGTATTGAGCCGTGGAGGCTAACGAACTTGTGCCGGCATTTGTGACGGTTCTGATCTGGCCGTTTTCAAAAGTATAAGTCGTTTCAAGCGGGACCCATTTGCCGCCGACGTTTACGGTTTTGGCAAGGTCGGTTATTTTTATTTCGCCGTTTATTTTTTTGTCCGTATTTATATTGTTGAGTATTATTTCGCTTGCGGAATTATTCGTGATCGTTACTTTTGCATATCCGTCAAGAGCCACAAGCTTCCCGTAGCCTTGCGCTGAAGTGTTTATGATGTTTCCGTAAAGATAAAGTTTGCCGCCTTCTATGTTGACGCTTGCCACTTCAATATTTCCGGTAACAACATTGTAATAAGCGGTAAGATTTCCGTGGACGTTTGAAAGCTTATACAAAGCGTTGGCCGTAGAACTGTTTTTACTGAGATAATCTCTTACGGCATCAGCTATAGTTCCGTCGCCAAAAGCTAAATATATGGTATCGCCTATATTCAAATCCCAATCTTTAACGCCGGCCTGTATAAGGCCGTTGATGTCCAAATATGTGCCGCTGATATATATATTGTTTGCAATTATCGACGAAGCGGCAAAGCTTGATTCGTTTTGAATGGCATCGCTGGAAGTGTCCGTATGGCTTGGGTTTGTCTCGTTTGCGCCCGCAAGGCCGCCCCATACATTTCTCGGGTCGCCGCCAACGTGAAAAATAAACTCGTTTTTCAGGGCGGTTTGCACAAAATCCAGTTTGGCGTCTATGTTTATAGTGCTTGCAAGTATGGTTCCCCTTGACTCTATGCTCCCTTCGGAAGTAAGTATTACTTTGCCCAAAGGATTTATTATGTCGCCCAAAAGTTCAAGATTTGGCGCTCTTGGAGCGCTTGGATTTCCCTGATTATCTATGATTATTACAGGCTGCGACGAAGGATCGCCGTTATTTGACGAAACGCTTAAAGAATTGTCGGTTTTTATTACGTTTCCGTTTGAATCTTTCATCAATTGTCCGTTTTGATATGTGCCTATGCTTGCGTCTTTAATTTCCGAAGGATTTTCTATCCGGATATAATTTACGAAAATATCTCCGCTGGCTTCGTCGGAAATCATAATATCGTTGATCCTTAAAAAATTATCGCTGTAATTGGAAATATTCACTTCCGCCGATGAATTTGCTTTAAGCGAACCGTTTCCGGAAATATTGTTCATTTCTATTTGAATGTCGCCTCTTCCGGCAGCCATATCTCCGAATTCTATGAAATTCACGTCGGCAAAAGAAACGTCGACCATTACCCCGTCTTTATCTGCAGCGCGGAAACCCAAAACTTCAAGCTGGGTATTAAGACGCGATATTTCGAAGTCTATTTGGCCTGTTATAATTGAAGACGCGCCGTATTCGGCTTTCAGCTTTTCAAGAGCTTCTTTCTGTTTTAAGATCTCGCTGACAATATTCATTGTGCCGGTCTTATAGTTTACGAATATCTCGGGATTTCCAAAAACCACTGTCCCGTCCTGCAAAATGGTTATTTCAATATCGTTGTTTGCTCCGGCAAGAATGCTTCCGTTGACGGCCAAAAGCGAGTTTACGTTTCTTTCAATCTTTCTGTCGCTTTCTTTTGTGGCAAGTTCGCCAGCGGGAGTATATATGCGCAAAACTCCGGTTTCTTTGGAACGTCCCTGGCTTGAGGCTATATTGACATTTTTGCTGCTCTTTAAAGACGCGCCGTAATTTACGTTGACGTTGTCATTGACATTGATTATGGAATTGGATTGTGAATTTGCGTTTATGGGCAGCGCTGCCATATTGTAAATTTCCGTAATGGATCTGCTTCCGTAAAACGCCCAGTTTGCAACTTCCACGCCGGTGCGGGAAAGGTTGAGGTTTAAATCGCCGGCAGCGTAAATGTCTGCTCCGTTTAAGAAATTTATGGAATTATTGATATTGGCTATACTGTTGCTGTTTCCCTGAACGCCGCTTATAAAAGCGACCGCGTCTATATAGGTTTGGGTGTCAATATCCTGATCGGCCAGAGCGTTTACGGTAAAATCTTTGCCGGCATAAATTTTGCCTGCGAAATTTGCTTCCGTATTTGAATTGTTGTTTACGGTCGATTCTACCGTAGAATACGACGCTCCGGACGCGGTTTTAAGTTTTGCCAGATCAGCGGCGTTGGAACCGTTGTAAAGGTCTACGGTAAACGTGCTGTTTTTATTTTCGTCTTTTTTAGTGGTGATATTTGTCTGCGCGCCGAAATTTACTTTTGTGTCATTATAAATATCGGTTATGCTTTTTGCAAAAAACCCTCCTGCAACGGAAGCCGATATGGCGTCTATGTTTGCGCCGGATCCTAATTTATTAAATATGTTAGAAGCTCTTATTTCAATATTGTTGGCCGTAATATCGGTTTGTCCGGTAATATCCACATTGACCTCGGAGTTTGAAACGTTGCTGAGATTTATAATGCCGACGTCAAGCGCCCCGCCGGTTATCGAATCTGCGTAAGAGTTTTGATTGGACGTTGCTTTTGCGTAGATATTTAAATTTTTGGCATATATATCCGAAGAGCCTGCTGCGCCTATTGTTGTCTCGGTAAGAGAATTATTAAGGGTCGTATTGCTTGTTCCGCCTGCGCTAAACGCCCCGACGCGTCCCGACTGCGACTGTGAAACAAGATTTACCGTTGAACCGGATTTGATCTCAATTTCATCTGTTCCCGTCTTATTGCCGTTTACGTCGGAACTTGCAAAAATGCTAAGCCCTCCGCCGAGTTGCGCTTTTGTATTGACCCTTGACGTATTGTCCAAAAGCACAAGACCTAAAGCCACATAACCTGCGGTAACCGCTAAACCTTGGGCGATTTGGGAAATATAACTGTCAGATAAAACGCTTAATTTGCCGGAGACCTGAAAAACGCTGTTGTCTCTAAGGGAAGAAATAACGTCCCCTCTGACCATATTTTCTATTACTATGCCGTTTGCCGATATCAATCCTCCGGACCCGCCTATTGCTTTTGCGTCCGAAGAAACATTATGATAAGCTTTCACCGAAACATTATCGGCTTTAACGGTATTATTAGCGCCGATATAAGCGTTATTTGAAAGATTTATGCGGCTGAAAGCGACTGAGGCCGCGATACTGAGCGAGCCAACGGAAACTCCGGTAAAATCCGCGTCTACCCAGGTTTTCCCGTTTGTCAAAACGTTTAGATCGTAAAGATTTAATTTGGAACCTGTACCGGTATAAGCGCTCAAATTGTCATTGACGTTTAAAACAAAAACGTTTACCGTGGCGGCTAAACCAATACTGCCCGCCGCAGCTATCATATCCGCGTCAATATTATTGCCGGTTTGCGCTTTTACGGTAAGGCTGTTTACCGTAGGCGTCAGCGCGTTTTGATTTCCTATGACAGTATTATTTCCTATCCACGCATTAGTTCCGCCGCCTTTATTTACGACTCCGACAACAGCGCCTACTGCCGCAAATTGCCCTATTCCGACATTAACGAACTTTGGAGTTATATTTGAAACCGCATTTGCCAAAACGTTGATATTTCGCGCCGTGGTTATTTCCGCATTGTTTGCGATATAAGAGTTTGTCAAATTATTGGAATTTATTACCGCAACGCCCGCATTAACGCCTATTGCCCCTACCGAACCCATATAGATTCCCGTAGCGTTTGAAGTATCGGAATTAGCCGTAATATTTATATCGTTTGCGGAAACTTTGCCGCCTATGCTTGCTTCCGTACGAGTAGCCAGATCCTGTACCGCAACCGAAGCTCCGACAGATATTCCCGCTGATGATGCAGAACCTATGTTAGCGTTTATTTTTACATTGTCATCCGCCTTTACGATGACGTCTCCGCCCGCCGTAACGTTTCCGTCTATATATGCGAATGTCCCGTTATCGCGCGGCGTTCCGTAAATGCCTGAATCGTCGTAATCAAAATCGGAAATTTTTCCGGTATCGATAAGTCCTCCGCCGCCGACCTGACTTCCGTTTATTCTGCTGCTCATTTTCATATTGTCGTCTATATCGTCTTTGCTGTCTTTAAGATAAGTATTGGAGCTCGGACCGTTTTCGTCGTCTTCCGCAGTGACGTCATTTGCGTCGACGTTTCCTCCGACTACTATAACGTCGACCGTGGCGTTTATCCCAACTCCGCCGCCTGCAACGGAAACCACTATATCGTTTATATCCCTGTTGTTTTGCGCGCTGACGCCAACGTTTCCGCTGACTGTGGTATTGATCCCGCTTCCTATGCCTGCGGTAACGTTATTATTGTATACGCCTACCGAAATGCCTGCCGTTACGCCGACAACTCCGGCTGATCCGCCAAAAAATATTTTGTCAACTTCCAAAGTATTTTTTGCATCGACAATAATGTTTTGGGCGCTTAAATTATAAGTACTCGTATCTCCGGCCGCGCGCCTTATAAGAGCAAAAGTCTCGGTATTGTTTACGCTTACGCCCGCAGTCACGGCTATGCCCGCTATTGCTCCGCCGAAAGTGGCAAGATTTGCAAAAGTTTTTTGATACCCCTCGGCGTCAAGTTTTATATTTCTTGAAGCGGTAATGTTTGAACTTATAATTTCGGCTATTGTAGAGTTCGATATGACGCTTGTAAATACGGTCCCCGCTACGCCCGCATAAGCTCCGCCGGCAAGAGTCCCCATTGCTATGCCTATTTTACCTTCTACAGGATCTGTTTCGCCGATTATGACCGCGTCTTTAGCTTCGACCGAAACGTCCCTTGCGGTTATGTCGCTTTTGTTTATGTAAGCGTGATTTTCACTCGTGTTTACTCCCACAATGACATTTCCTGCAACGCTCACCCCTCCGGAAACCGCTCCGCTTACAAGCGCGGCCGCGTATTTTTCGGTATTTTTAGTTTTCACTTCAACGTCGCCTTTGGCTTTCACGTTTGAATTGTCTATATAGGCTTCGATCTTATTGTTCATGGTCTCAAAGTCAGCGGCAACGCTTACGCCGACAGTGCCGGAAACTGCAACTGCTCCGGCTAAAATTGCTACGTCCGTTTCGTTTTCCGCGGCAACGCTTACGCCGGCATCTGCGCCGTACTGGCCGTCAGTCGCTGCGGAATAATCTTTATTTATTTGTGAATTTGTAATTTTTGCAACAGATTGGCCGTCCACGACTGTGCCGGTTATGCCTCCGGAAACGGAGACCGTGCCCGAACCTGCTCCCGCCGCGCTCAAGGTAAAAATTTTGTCGTAAATATTTGAGTTTACCGTAAGCCCTGATGCTCCGCCGAAAGAAGAGCTTAACGCATTGTTGCCTTTTGCCGTAATATCCGAATCCAAAATACTTGCAAATGATCTGCTTCCCACATAATGAAAACCTACGTTTGCGCCAACGCCTACCGTTCCGCCTATCGCAAGCGAACCGCTATAAAGCTGGATATTATTTTTGTTGTCAGCCAAAAGCCCTATCGAACCTTCCGAAACTATTGTAGAATTATTTATATAAGCATCCGCGGTATTGTGGATTATGCCTATACCCGCCGCGCCGGCAATACCGACAGTGCCCGCGCCTCCTAAAGCCGCTATAATAAGCTGTATCTCGCCTTCCGAAGAAGCTTTAACTTCAATATTTCCTTCGTTTTCAATTTTAACGTCTTCCATATAAGCGCTTGCCGAATTAAATAAAGAGTTGAAACCGACCCCTATGCCTATGCCCGCGGAATTTCCAAACCCTGCAGCGCCTGCAATAGCAAAAATGTCGGAATTATCTTTAGCCGATAAAAATATGTCCCGAGCCTCTATCGGAGCAGATTTAAACCCTTTTATATAACTTTGCGTCCCATTATTTATAACATTGACATTTACCGTTACGGCCGCGCCGGCCTGATTGACTCCTACTCCGACGGATCCCGCAAGTGAAATGATATCGGACGAATTTAACGAATTTAAAAATATGTCTTTTTTAAGAAATATGTCTGAACTTTCTATAAACGAACCCGTATTATTATGCAAAACGTTTACGCCCAAAGCTCCGCCTATGCCGGCTGAACCCATTGCCACGGCTACAGCGCCCGCCAAAGCGAAAATATCGGAATCGTCATATGAATTTATATTTAAATTTCCTTCCGAGTTTACCGTAGAATCTTTAATATACGCCTGAGTTTTGTTATTTGTTATATTGATCGAGCCCGAACCCGCGATAGCCGCGCCGTCGCTTGTAAAAGAACCCGCAAGACCCACCGCTACGGAAACAATGCCCGCATCGCTTACGGCGTCTAAAATTATGTCGCCTTCATTGTCTATATCCGAATCTTCAGCATAAGCTTTCGCATTGTTTGATATCCAACTGATACTGCCCGCGCCGGCAATTGCAACGCCCGTACCGTCTCCGGCAGCTATGCTTACGCCGCCTGTCGCGTTTATAATGTCGCTTTCTTCTTTTGCAAAAATTTCTAATTTTTCCGTCCCTTCGTATTTGGTGTTTTTAATAAAAGCATTGGCTTGGCCGGTAATATTTGCAATGCCCGCGCTGCCGGAAATTCCTATGCCAAAACTGCCTGAATCGCCCGATCCGCCGCTTGTGCCCGAAGAAGAATTCGCCATATTTGAAGCGTCCGGATTTTCCGCCTGGTTTCCCGCGTCCTTTGAAGCTTTCGGCCCGGCATAAGCCGCTGCTATCGCATAAGAATGTATAAGACCGTCGTTTAACGCAAAAAGTTTTGCATTCTGCTGATTGTTTATGACTGAATCTATTATTGCCGCATTTGTAATTCTGTCGATATCCGTTACCGCTACCGAAGCGCCTACCGCAACTTTTTCCGACATTGAAAGGCTGCCGGCAACGTTTACTAAAATAGGAGTGTGCTTGGCCTCAATATTAAGTTTGCCGCCAGCAAGATTTCCCTTTTCGACGGTTATATCGGAATCATTTATAAAAGCGCCGACTTCGCTGTCGGATTTGACCCAATTGAAAACGCCCTGAAGCCCGAAAGTTTTGCTATCGCCGCCCGCTATGCCGACGGTCACGTCAAGCTGGTCATAAGCCGCAGTAACGTTCAAATCGTTTGCATAAACTTTTGAATTATTCTCTATATAAGCGTTCGTTTTTGTGTTATACCATATCTGATTATAAGTCCCTCCGACGCCAACGTCGGCTCCGCCCTGCCCTAAAGGACTTTTGTAAGAATCGCCGAAAATCCCGCCGACCGTCACGCTTGTAGTTTTAGACTGCGCGTCAACGTTTACGGACTGTTCGCCCGTGTTCAAGGCGGGGTCTGTTTTCTGGTTTACTTTTGCGTTTTTTATATAAGCTTCCGAAGTAAAATCGTAATTTGTGATATTTACCGAACCCGAAGCCGTTACGGAAAAACTTGAACCGCCTTTTTTGTCTTCTCCGCCTTCATTATTTTCTTCTGCTTCGCCTTCCGGCGCGCTTGAACGCACCCACGAATTTACAACCGATTCTTTTAAACCTTCGCCGCCGTCGCTTTTTGTTTCTTTTAATTTCTCAAAAACTTCTTTTCCGCTGTCAAAGTTCGGATCGTTTTTAAAATTCACAAAAACGTCAAACCACGAACTGTCAAAAGGCATTTCGTGATTTGAAGATATGTTTATTTTTTTGCCGGCGTCTATAGCTGCGCCGTCGACAACAGCCTTAACGTCGTCCGTATATTTTCCTATTACCACCGCGCCAGTGCCTTTGACCGTAGAATCCTGCGAACCCGCGACCTGAGCGTCGACAAACTGTTTTATGTTTGCGTTTATTGTTTCGGCTTTCATATTTATGTCGTTTAAAGCTTCAACTTCGGCGTCCGCGCCTGAAATTTCAGCCTTAGAGGTATTTTTAACGTCGGCATAAAGAACGGCTCCTGCAAGAGTTACGGTATTTCCGTCGTCATTGCTTCCGCTTTCTTTTTTGATGCCGCTGTTATCGTTAGTTTTTTCCGATTCGTCGTTTGTTTTTGTCTGAAGATTGCTGCCCTCGGCTTTAATGTTTGAGTTTTGCCCTTCTTCTTTGTCTTTCTCTTCGTTTTCTTCTTTATTTCCGGTGCTTGCGGAAATATTCTGCTTAGTGTTTTTTGAATCTATTTTTGAATTTATATTGACGTCATTGCCCGCTTTGACTTTTCCTTTTACCGTTACGGTATTTTCCGTATCCATAAGATTTATGCCTACGGCAAGAGCCGCGTTTGCGTTTTCGCCGGCTTTGGTTTCAACGGTAAGCGCAGTATCTTTTTCAGTTACGGCGTCTATAGTAATGTTATTTCCGGCATTGATATCGGCATCTTTGGAAATATTTATTGCAGTTTCGCTTTTGATATAAGCTGCGCCTACGGCTCCGCCAAGTTCAACGGCGCCGTCGAAATCATGCGAAGTTGATTTTGCTTCGACTTCCGAAGTTATTTTGGTTGCTGCATTTATGCTGATATCATTGCCGGCAGTTAAAGAAGCTTTGCCTATGTTTATATTCGATTCCGACAGGTTCACTCCTACGGCAACCCCTAAACCTTTAGCGTCGGTCTTTACGGTGGTCTGGGATTCAACGGAAGTTTTAATGTTTAAGTCGTTATCGGCATTGATATTTGTGTCGCCGCTTATATTGATATTTGCCGAAACGTCGGATTTTGCCATTTTGCCTTTTATGGCGTCGTCGGTCAAATCCGAGATCAAGTCTAGAACCTCATTTGTGACCGCTAAAGCCGTATCCGTCAAATCTCTGATTTCTACGGTATCGCTTAAATCGTCGTATTCGTATTTGTTTTCGGCAGCTGCTTCTATAGTAATGTCTTTACCCTCTATTTCCGTATTTGATATGTCTACGGAAGCTTTTCTTGTGGATATAATTTCAGCTCCTTTGTCTGAAGCCGTAATTGTAATGTCGCCTTTTGTAATGCCTGTGGATTTTATTGAAGAATCTTCTATTTTTATGTTTTTGCCGGATATGTCTATGTTTTGGACTGCTTCGACGTCAGCCTTTATTTTAACATCCGGATTTGCGGCAGTCGAACGTCTGTTGTCGCCTTCCGAAGCTATTTTTACGTCGTTTCCTGCTTTTATCGAACCGTTTATATCGGCTTCATTTACAAGATCCGTATAATTGACTGATACTCCTACCGATATTTTTGTATCGCCGCTCCCGCTGCCGTCGTCTTTTTCAGTGACCGCTTTCGTTGTTATGTCTTTTTCGGTTATGACGGAAACTGCCGCATCGTTTCCTGCTTCTATTGTGCTGTCGTCAAAGTTTACCGACGTATCGGCTATTGCTACGGAAAGAGCTATAGCTCCTTTATATTTTTCTTCCGATTCGGATTTTGCTTCGACTTCGGAAGTAATTTTTGATTTTGCTTCTACGATTGCGTCATTTCCGGCTTTTAAGTCGGTTTGGCTTATATCAATTTTAGATTCGACAATGTTTACTCCGGCCGCAAGCGCGAGATTTTCTGCTTCAGCCTTTGCCGTTGCCTGAGAATCCACAGAAGTTGTAATGTTTATATCGTTATCTGCATTGATAGTTGTATCGCTTATCGTAATATTTGCTGAAACGTCAGACTTGGCTATTTTACCAGCTACGGCATTGTCGGTTATGTTAGAAACCAACTCTAAAACTTCATTGATACCGCCTAAGATTCCGTCCGTCAAATCGCTGACTTCTATGACAGCCGGCGTATCGTCGTATGTATATTTATTTTCAGCAGTCGCTTCTATGGTAATGTCTTTGCCCTCTATTTCGGAACCGGATATTTCTATTGAAGCGCTTCTTGTAGATATAAGTTCGGATCCTTTGTCCGAAGCGGTAATTTTAACGTCGCCTTTTATTGCTCCGATAGATTTTATTGAAGAATCTTTTATTGTTATGTTTTTGCCCGCTATTTCTATATTTTTATCGGCCTGAATGTCGCCGTCTTCTATTATGGTATCATTTGTAATATCCGTATAATTGACAGGCAATCCTATGGATATTTTTGTATCGCCGCTTCCGCTGCCGTCGTCTTTTTCCGTAACCGCTTTTGTTTGTATATCTTCTTCGATTATTGAGGCAATAGACGCGTCATTGCCGGCTTCTATTGTGCTGTTGTCAAGTTTTACAGACGTTTCGGATATTGCGACTGAAACGGCTATGGCGCCTTTAAACTGCTCGTCCGATTCGGACTTTGCTTCCACTTCGGAAGTAACTTTTGATTTTGCTTCTATGTTTACGTCATTTCCGGCCTTAAGCAAAGCATTGCCCGCAGTTACCGACGCTTCCGTAAGATTTATTCCCGTGGAAAGCGCAAGATTGGCAGCTTCGGTTTTTACCGTAACCTGAGAATCCGCCAAAGCTTTTATGCTCAAATTATTTTCCGCATCAATAACCGCTCCGTCGGCTATCGTAATTGAAGCTTTTGCGTCAGACTTTGCAAAAGACGAGTCCAATACGCCGTCCGTAGCGTCCGACACTTGATCCAGCAGAAAATTTAAACCTGTCAAAATACTGTCCGTGCTCAAATCAAAATTTAAGTTTAGAGAACCTTTTACGTCTTCATAATCGTAAGTATTTGAAGCTGTCGCTTCAATATTGATATCATTGCCTTTTATTATCGCCGCGCCTATATCCACGCTTGCCTGCGTAGTTGATATAAGGCTGCCGTCAATATCCTGCGCTTTTATGGTTATATCGCCTGAAACTCCGAGACTGTTTGATGCGTCTATCAGGACATTATCTTCGATCTCTATTTTTTTAGCCTGTATTAAAACTCTTCCGTCTTTGACCACCACTTCCGTTGTGGGCGCGCCTTCGTAGTTTGCAATATTTGCCGCGGTAATAGTTCTTATTTCTCCGCCGTTTTCAATTTTTACTTCGCCCGCATAAATATCCGCGCCTTCTTTGGCGTTGATTTGACCCTTTACGGATATTGTTCCGCTGGGGTTTATCGGGATCTGCCCCGCAAGTATTGCGGCTGCGGCTAAAGAATCCACATTATTTGAACCGTCTATCACGGAATCCATAAAAGCCTGCGAAGGAGCGGCAAGAGTTAAACTGCCGACATTCACAATGCCCGAAGCCCCTATAATTATTCCGTTAGGATTTAAAAAGAAAACGTTGCCGCCTATTTTGCCGTTTCTAAGCGCGTTTACTATACCGTTGATCTGGCTTGCGGCATTATCGTTTATGAGATTTACAAGATTATTCATTCCGTCCATAATAAGATTGACGGTTTTTCCCGCGTCAACGTTAAACCGGCTGAACGAATTAAACCCCGTATTACCGGATTGAAGCGTAGTCGTAACTTGCTGAGTATTAGCGTCAACATTCGTTACGGCAGTAAACGGCTTATCCGACACGACCTGCGCAAACCCGGTCTGCGAACACAAAAACGCCGCGGCAACTACCCAAGAAATAATTTTTTTGTTCATTTGAATTCTCTCCTATGCCGCTTTGCGGCGATGTTTGGATGCATGGTAACAGCAAAAGAAAAAAACCGTCTCCGAATCCGAATCATGTTCAGACAGAGAACAGTTTTATTTTTTTCTTCAAAATATTTTTGCGAAATGTATTATATATTATACCGCTGGAACTTTGTTTCCTGTGATGTTGGAACTTTGCCCCTCTGCTGTATGTTTGCATTTTTGCCTCAAACTTAAACTACAAAGAATAAACAATATATAGGCAAAAAATTTCTAGAGTCTGTCGACACATATTACGCATATGCGCTGCTAGGATTTTTGAGGAAATTTTAGTTTTTTTGCGACAAGGATACACAGACGTATCTGCGAAGCAAAAAAAGTAAAATTTACCAAAAAACCGCCGCAGCCCCTTTGGGGTTTGGCCAAACGCATGCGCGTAATATGTGTCGACAGACTCTAATCACCGCCGTTATTTATTGCTTTTTACTTATTATTTACTCTAAAATGCTACAAATTTCCAACTGTATTGTCAAATATGTTAATAAACGGCGATGACGGCGAGACACGAAGGCATGCTAACTGCTAAACGGTATTAGAGTCTGTCGACATACAGTTGGACTATCGTGTTATAACGTTAAATTCGTATTCAAATTTTGAAGAGCCTAATGCCGGAGAACCGGTAGTTGCGGTTATCGTGCAATATGCCGGCGCAATTGCCGTGAAAATAGTATCTTCTCCGGAACGTGTTTG
>WRNH01000032.1 GCA_009776745.1 Endomicrobiia bacterium
TGCCGAGGGCGGGACTTGAACCCGCACGCCGCCTGAGCAGCTTGAGATTTTGAGTCTCACGTGTCTGCCAATTCCACCACCTCGGCTTTAAAGAACTTCAAAAATGAGAATAGTATTTTATAATAAAAGCGTTTTTTAGTCAAATACATTCATCGCCGAAATTGTTTTTATTTTTCAACTATCTTTCAAATTCAAATTCGAGGCCGCAGATCCTTACCAAATCGCCGGGTTTGCAGCCCATCTTTTCGAGTTCATCTTCCAAACCCATTTTTTTCAGTATATTCTGGTAGCGCCTCAGTGCGTCGTCTTCGGAAAATTTTGTCATTTCGGTTAAAGTTTCAACTTTTTTGCCGGTAACGACAAAAACTCCGTCTTCTTTATGGATTTTAAATTCAGGCTCATAAATATATTTTTTTACCGGCACCGTTTCTATCTCTTCTTCCGCATTAAATTTTAACGGTTTGTCAAGCATTTTTACGGTTTCCGCCAAAAATTTCTCAACGCCCTCTCCGGTAGCCGCGGAAATCATCATAATTTTTTTTGTTTTTAAGCGTTTTTTAAATGCCTTTATATGTTTTTCGCATTCCGGCAGATCAATTTTATTCAGCACTGTTATAATGTGTTTTTTTGAAAGGTATTTTGAATATTTTTTGAGTTCGCCGTTTATTATTTTATAGCTCTCATACGGATCGCTTCCGTCAAAGCCGCTGATATCTATTAAATGTATAAGCACTTTCGTACGCCGGATATGGCGTAAAAATTCCAAGCCAAGCCCTTTGCCTTCATGAGCGCCTTCTATTATACCCGGAATATCGGCCGCGACAAAATGTCTGCCTTTATAGTCGACAACTCCCAAATTCGGAGACAGAGTGGTAAAAGGATAATCCGCTATTTTCGGTTTCGCGGCTGAAATCTGCGAAAGCAGAGTTGATTTTCCGGCGTTCGGCAAACCTACAAATCCGACATCCGCGATCAAACGAAGCTCCAAATTTATTTCGGCCGTTTCTCCGGGCTCGCCTTTTTCGGCAATTCTCGGAGCGGTATTTTTCGCGGTTTTAAAAGAGGCGTTGCCTCTTCCGCCTCTTCCGCCTTTTGCGGCCAAAATTTTTTCTCCGGAAGTTTTTAAATCTGCAAAAAGTTCCCCGTTTTTAAAAATAAGAGTCCCCTGCGGGATTTTTATTATCAAATCTTGACCGTACTTGCCGTATTTATCGCTCGGCTGGCCTTTATGTCCGTCTTCAGCTCTAAATTTAGGTTTGTAAGAAAGGTCTAACAGGGTTGTTTTATGCGGGTCTGCTTCAAAATAAATATCGCCGCCCTTTCCGCCGTTGCCGCCGTTCGGCCCGCCGAAAGGAACGTACTTTTCCCTTCTAAAAGAAATACAGCCGTCGCCACCGCGTCCGGCTGTAAGAAAAATATTCGCCTTGTCTATAAACATTAGCTTTTAATTTACGGAAGAATATTTACGAAGCATCTGTCGCCGGACTTTCTTACGAATTTTACAGTCCCGGTGATTTTTGCGAAGATCGTATTATCTTTACCCATTCCGGCATTAACGCCCGGATAAAACTTTGTTCCGCGCTGACGCACAATAATTGCGCCTGCGGAAGCTTTTTGATCTCCGTATATTTTTACGCCTAACCGTTGACCGTGCGAATCGCGGCCGTTATTAGATGAGCCTTGAGCTTTTACGTGTGCCATTTTGCTGTCTCCTGATAAAATTACAAATACCGATTAATTTGCTTTGATCTTTGTTATTTCCAGCTCAGTGATATACTGGCGGTGTCCCTGCATTTTTTTGTAGCCTTTTTTCGGTTTTCTCTTAAAAACTATAACTTTCGGCGCTCTTTTTTGAGCGACAACTTTAGCTACAACGCTGGCGCCTTCAACTTTCGGTTTCCCTACAGTCGCTTTATCGCCGTCCGCAAGCATAAGGACTTCGTCGAGAACCACTTCCTGTCCGACCTCTGCTTCATTAAGTTTTTCTACTACTAAACTGACGCCTTCTTCAACCCTGTACTGCTTTCCGCCTGTTTTAATAATCGCATACATTGACATACTCCTTTGTAATCTGTATAATCTACAAAAATTGAAAAAGAAAGTCAAATAGATGAGCAGCGTCTTAAAAGGATTCTAACCATGTACTTATCAAAAAGAGTTCAGGCAATTAAACCTTCTCCGACTTTGGCTATTGACGCTAAAGCAAAAGCATTGCAGCAGCAGGGCGTAGACGTAATAAGTTTTGGCACCGGAGAGCCGGATTTTGACACGCCGGACAATATTAAAGATGCTGCCGTTAAAGCGATAAACGCAGGTTTTACAAAATATTGCGCGGTGTCCGGAACGCCTGAAATAAAAAATGCGATAATCAATAAACTTAAAAAAGACAATGAACTTGATTATACGCAGAACGAAATTATCGTTTCCTGCGGCGCAAAGCATTCGCTGTACAATCTTTTTATGGCAATATTCAACGACGGCGATGAAATAATAATACCGGCGCCTTACTGGGTTTCTTATCCGGATATGGCGATCCTTGCCGGAGCAGTTCCGGTGATAATCAATACCGGCGATAAAAATAATTTCAAAATTGATCCCGCAGAAATAAAAAAAGCGATAACGCCTAAAACAAAAGCGATCGTTATAAATTCGCCGTCAAATCCTACGGGCGTAACGTATTCCTGCGATGAATTAAAAGAAATCGTAAAAGTATGCGCAGAAAATAAAATTTTGATAATATCCGACGAAATATATGAAAAACTGGTGTACGATAATTTTAAATTTTGCTCGACCGCATCGGTGCTTCCGGAAGCAAAAGCAAACACCATAGTAATAAACGGCGTTTCCAAAGCGTTTGCGATGACAGGCTGGAGAATAGGTTATACCGCAGGCCCGAAAGAAATAATTTCGGCGATGACAAAAATCCAAAGCCAGTCAACGTCAAACCCGACGTCAATATCGATAAAAGCCGCGGTCGAAGCTTTGAACGGCCCGCAGCATGACGTTGAAAAAATGAGGATCGAATTTGAAAAAAGAAGAGATTATATAGTCGACAGGCTTAATAAAATGGAAGGAGTTTCATGCATAAAGCCCAACGGCGCCTTTTACGTTTTCCCGAATGTCTCAAAACTTATCGGAAAAACTTTTGACGGAAAAGTTATAAAAAACGATATGGACATTGCGGATTACCTGCTTGAAAAAGCCAAAATCGCGGTTGTTCCGGGTTCGTCTTTCGGAGCCGAAGGATATATACGGCTTTCTTATGCCACTTCAATAAAATTAATTGAAGAGGGAATGAACAGATTACAATCGGCAATCGGATCTCTTTAACGAAAATTTACCAAGATAAACATACTATCCCGTCGCTTTCAGCTACGGGATATTTGACTTTTGCCGTTTTCCGCTCCGCCTTCGTAATTTGCAATTGGGTTTCTCTAATAACCCTGCCTACGTCGGTCATTCCCGTGAAAACGGGAATCCATGTTTGCTGTTGTCGTCGATAAAAAAGCAATGTGGGTTCCCGATAACAAATTTCGGGACAAACTGGGTTTTTAGAGAGACCCAATTGGGACGAAGGAACTTTGTTCCGAAGTCCCCGTAATTCATAATTATTTCCGCTCTTCTCTCTTCCGTTAAGTCTTTTGCGTACACGCATTGCATTTATTCCACAAATATCTCAACTCTCCGGTTTTGCGATCTTCCCTCACGCGTCTTATTGTCTCCCTTAGGTATTGTCGCTCCGAACCCTACATAATTTATCTTATTTGCCGGTATCTTATTAAATATAACAAACTCTTCATACACCGCCCTGGCTCTCTGCGTTGATAATATCTTGTTTTGCTCAGCGCTTCCCGTACTGTCCGTATGGCCTTCCACAGTTATATTCTTGTAATCGAACTTTTTTATTGCTTCCGCTTCTTTCGCTATCAGTTCTTTTGTTTTTTCCGTCAGCTCCGCGCTTCCCGCCGCAAAACTTTCCATATCCAGACTGATCCTCTTTAGCATCGGCTGTTCTCTTCTCTTTCTAGCTTCTTCTCTTGCCTGCGCCATCGCGTCTTTATCATCCGCGTCTATAGCCATTTGCCTCTTTGCTCTTTCCTGCGCTTCCTTTATTCTTGCTTCATATTCCTGAGCCTCTTGTTTTGCTCTCCGCGCTTCTTCCTCTGCTTTCATTCTCTCTTGTTCGGCTATCAGGGCTTCTTTTATTAATCTTTCTTCTTCCGCCTGCCTTGCTTTTTCCAGCGCTTCCGCCTGCTTTATTGCCTCTGCTTCAGCAGCCTTTTTTTCTTTTATCTTTCTTGCCTCTTCGGCTTGTCTTGCTCTTTGCTCTTCTTTTGCTTTTTTATACGCCGCTTTCTTTTCTTCGGCAATCATTGCCTTTTTTGCTTTTTCGGATTCTTTTATCAATCTTTCCGCTTCCGCCAATCTTGCTTTTCCCAATGCCTCCGCCTGCTGTCTTATCTCTGCTTCAGCGGCCTTTTTTTCTTTTATCTTTCTTGCCTCTTCGGCTTGTCTTGCTCTTTCTTCTTCTTTTGCTTTGTCCGCTGCTTTCTTTTCTTCGGCAATCATTGCCTTTTTTACTTTTTCGGATTCTTTTATCAGTCTTTCCGCTTCCGCCAATCTTGCTTTTTCCAATGCCTCCGCCTGCTGTCTTACCTCTGCTTCAGCTGCTTTTTTCTCTTTTATTTCTTTTGCCTCTTCGATTATTATTCTTGCCTCTTCAGCTTTTCTTGCCCTTTCCTCTTTATGCGCCGCTTTCTTTTCTTCGGCAATTGCTGCCTTTTTTACTCTTTCGGCTTCTTTTATTAATCTTTCTTCTTCCGCAATATTTGCTTTTTCTAATGCCTCTGTCTGTTTTCTTGCCTCTGTTTCAGCGGCTTTTATTATCTTTTCTTCGGCTTTCCTTTCTTTTTCGGATTCTTTTATTATCTTCTTTTCCTTTCTTTCTTCTTTTTTCTTTGCTTCCATAAGCTCATCGCTGCGGAAAACATATCTTATTCCGGCATTTGCGCTCATAT
This sequence comes from Endomicrobiia bacterium, assembly GCA_009776745.1. GTDB lineage: Bacteria > Elusimicrobiota > Endomicrobiia > Endomicrobiales > Endomicrobiaceae > Endomicrobium_B. Next base: position 5,019 of record WRNH01000032.1, read on the forward strand.
TGTTATAATTGTCAGCTGCGTAATATTGTCCGTTTATAAACAGCTTTAACTCCTTATTTACGCTTACTTCTCCTCCTGCGCCTATTCCCATTCCTATCCTGCCTTCTTTTGCTCCTCTGCTGTTAAATTTTACTCCGGTTTTCTCAAACTCGCTTTCTATCTCGGGCTTTCTCCCTTCAAGCATATATTTATTTTCTATGTTTGCATACAATAACCATATCCCGCTTTCATAATCCAATCCTGCTCCGGTTCTTACCGCGCTTCTCAAATATCCGCCTTCACTGACATCCAAATTATAATGTCCCGCTCCTTTTTCCTTAAACCTTCCGTATGACGCATTTGCCGTTTCTGCTGCGGCATAGGGCTTCAATTCTATATTGCCAGGCAACTTTATTTTTTTTGCCGCCTCTATGTCCGCGCTTACAGTCATCGCGCTTATATCTCCTTTCGCTATATCTCCCAAATACGTCATTCTTTCCGTGCTGAACCTGTCATAACTTCCAGACAGCATCGCTTTTAATTCCCAGCCGTTCTTTACATATCCTCCGTATACCCCTAATCCGTTTTTGTTTCCGTCGGCTCTGTGTTTTCCCTGCTCTATATTGTCCTTATTTATTTTTCCGTATATCCCGTACAGTATGTCTCCGTCGGCTAACCTTTCCGACAAAAACCTGTCAAAGCCGAAAATCACTCCAAGTGACGCATTTCTGTAATTTCCCAAAGAATTTTCATCGCTCTTAAAATTTTCTATCCCGCCTTTTATCTGCGCCCATAATCCCGAACTGCTCTTATTGTCTTCTATATGACATTTTATTTTATCGTAAATTTCATTGTTCGGGCTGCCGGCAGCCATACTCCTTATCACATTCGCTAAAAAATATCCCGACGTTCTTGCAAGAAAATCCTTTACTTCCGCAATTTCCGGATCCGTTCCGCCGTTTTGTTTGTCCCTCAGCTGCGCCAGTATCGCCGCCCAATTTCCCGGATTTTCCGATATCCTGTCAAATGCTTTTGCAGTTTCGCTTTGATTATATGTCAGCGGTTTCAAAGTTCTAAATTCCGTCACGCTTTTTCCGTCAACTATCAGTTTCACTATATTGTTTTCATATTTTAGTTCATACGTTAAACCGCTGCTGTTTATCGAACTGCTTGCAAATACTCCGCTCAGCAAACCTGCGGTTATCAAATCGTATTCTTTATTATCGTATATTCCCAGTTCCGCAAAAACGGCTATATTCCCGTCTATATACGCCGTTGCTCCAGCCGTTATTTCGTCATTGCTGCCGTCGGGAAATATATCCATTTTCAAATCAAGCCTGCTTGCAAAATTACCGTTTGTTTCCGCTTTGTTTACCGTCCGGTTATGCATATCCAATGCGCTCGTGCTTCCAAGTTCAAGGGCTCTTCCTCTATATGCCGCATCCGCCATCATTATTATGTCGCCGCCGGTTATATTGAAATTGCCGTATATTTCATTAATGCCGCCTAAATACATCGCTCCCGTACCGCTTTTGTTTATCTCTATCCCGCTTCCGGAAGCAGCGCTTAATATTCCGCTTTCAAATCTTACCGCATTGCTTCCGCTTATATTTAACCGCGCAGAAACATCCATATATACGTCGTTTGGCATACCGTCGGCAGTATTTCTTCTAAACAATACTTCGCCGCCGTCAGTATCAAATGTTACTGCGCCGTACGCTATATATAATGCCCCGCCTTTGTCGCCGGCTTCGTTTCCTTCAAATTTTATTTCACCGCCGCTGAAATTAGCGTTTCCGGTGTACGCATACACTGCTCCTCCCGTATCGGCGCTATTGTTTATAAAACTTACTGCGGCAGAAGTAAAATTTATTGCCGCATTACCCGCATTATAAACCGCCCCGCCGAAATCCGCTCTGTTTCCGGTAAACATTATATCGGCATCCGTAAAGTTCATTACCGAAGGATACCAATCATTGTATATCGCCCCGCCGAACTCTGCCGTATTGCCGCTGAAGGTTACGGTACTGCCGGTAAATGAGATCGTTGCATTATTGCCATTATATATCGCTCCGGCATAAACTGCCGTATTACTGCTGAAAGTTATATCGGCGTTTGTGAATATTATTGTTGAATTGTCTGCATTGTATATCGCTCCGCCTGTATTTATAGCTTCATTTTCGATAAAAATTATATCCCCGTTTGTAAATGTCATTATTGAATTAGTCAAATTGTATATCGCTCCGCCTGTATTTGCCGTATTGCCGCTGAAGGTTATGGTATTTCCGTCAAATGAGGTTATTGAATTATAATAATTGTATACCGCGCCGCCGCTTCCGTTTACCGCGGTATTTTCAATAAATCTTACATCGGCATTTGTGAATAAGGCCATTGCTGTAAAATAATTGAATATCGCTCCGCCTGCACTTGCCGTATTGCTGCTGAAGGTCACGGTACTTCCCGTAAATGAGATCGTTGAATTATAATTACTGTATACCGCGCCGCCGCTTCCGCTTACCGCGGTATTCCCGATAAATCTTACATCGGCATTTGTGAATAAGGCCATTGCTACATTATAATTGAATATCGCTCCGCCGTCATAAGCTGACGTATTGTTATTAAACGCCGCATTGCCGTTTATGAATGCTATTGTTGAATTAGCGATACCGTATACCGCTCCGCCTTGATACGCCGTATTGCTGTCGAATGTTACATTGCCGTTTGTAAATGTCACAGCGGAATTATAGCCATTGTATACTGCGCCGGCGCTTCCGCTTACCGCGGCATTTCCGATAAATCTTGCATCGGCATTTGTTAAGGCCATTATTGAATTAGTCTCATTGTATATCGCTCCCCCTGTGTATGCCGTATTGCTGCTGAAGGTTACCATACCTCCGGCAAATGAAACTGTTGAATTATAATTGCGTATCGCTCCGCCCCAGTCTGACGAATTGCCGCTGAAAGCTGCGGCGCCTCCGGCAAATGAGATTATTGAACCGGCAGCATTGTATATAGCCCCGCCGCTGCCTGCCGTCACGCTATTGTTCATAAAAGATACGCCGCCCATATTTATTGCCCCGCTATTTAATATTGCTCCTCCGTCCATTCCGTATTTGTAAAAATTTTTAAAGATCAAATTTTCTATCGTGATCGTCTGCATGGACGCTATCGTAAGCCCTTTGCCAGCCAACCCCTTTGAATCTATCGCATACTTGCCGCCGTTATGTCCGGACATTGTAAAATCGGAAAAATCCGGAAAACCGAACGCATCGTCGTCGCCTGCTGCTGCCGTTATATCTTCGGTTAAATATATCGTATTTCCGGATGTTACAGCTTTGTACGCCGCTACAAACATATTCCACGGACCAATATTGTGATATGTCAATAATCCCATATAATTATATCCGCCTGCATAACTTCCGGGCTGCCATACAAAAGCATAGCTCGTCGTGCTTCCGGATACCGCATCATATATAATATTGTTATCGCTAAACATTCCGTTTATATTGTTTGAATAAAAAACTGCCGTGCTGTATCTTCCGTAACTAAGCGCTGCCGCCGTTACATTGTTTATATATAATTTGCTGCTTGCCGTATTTATCGTTATACTGTCAAAATATATTATGCTTGTAAGCGAGCCTATAAAATCCACATCCAAAGCCAGCGTTCCGTCTTCCCCTATGTCCATACGGCTTATCCTTGCCGATGTGGAAAAATGCACGTTTCCGCCGGTTAAATAAAAATTTCCTGCAAAATCCGTTTTTGAGCCCGCTTCAAAATGCACTTTTCCCGCGCCCGATTTGTTTATATCGCCGACGCCTTCTATTCCGCCGCCGAATATTACATTTCCGGCTCCGGTTATGTTTATTGTCGCGCCCTCAATATTGTATATGTCTCTGCCGGCGGATGCATAATTATTACTGAATATTACCGTGTTCCCAAATGCCGTATCAAAATTTATTTGACCGGATGCATTGTATATAGCTCCTCCCAAGGTCGCCATATTGCCGCTAAATGTTATATTGCCGTTTGTAAACGTCAATGCCGCATTATCCGTATTATTACATACCGCTCCGCCCGTGTTTGCCGAATTGCCATTAAAAGTTACGGCGGAGTTTGTGAAAACTATGACTGAACTATTAGAATTGAATATCGCGCCGCCGCTAGAATTTGACATATTACCGCTGAAAGCTGCATTGCTGTTTGTAAACGTCAATGCTGAATTACCTGTGTTATATATCGCTCCGCCGATATTTGCCGTATTGCTGCTAAAGATTACATCATCGTTTGCAAATGTCATTGCCGTATTATTGTTGGATATCGCGCCGCCGCCATATGCCGCATTGCTGCTGAAGATTACGGTACTTTCGGCAAATGAGATTATTGAATCGCTTGTGTTGTACATCGCACCGCCGATGTTGTTTGCCGTATTGCTGCTAAATATTATATCGCTGCTTGTAAACATCATTGCTGAATTACTATTGTATATCGCGCCGCCGTTCCAATATATTACCGTATTTCCGTTGAAAGCTGCAGTACTGTTCGCGAATGTTATTGTTGAATTGTCTGCATTGTATATCGCTCCGCCTTGATACGCCGAGTTGCCGTTAAAAGTTGCATAATTCCCATCAAAAAAAATTGTTGAATTATATTCATTTAATATCGCTCCGCCGTTCCCATATATTGCCGTATTTCCGTTGAAAGCTTCAGTACTGTTCGCGAATGTTATTGTTGAATTGTTTGTATTGAATATCGCTCCGCCTTGATACGCCGAGTTGCCGTTAAAAGTTGCATAATTTCCATCAAAAAAAATTGTTGAATTATATTCATTTAATATCGCTCCGCCGTTGTTATTTGTCGTATTGCTGCTAAATATTATATCGCTGCTTGTAAACATTATTACTGCAGTACTATTGTATATCGCGCCGCCGTTCCCATATGCCGTATTTCCGTTGAAAGCTGCAGTACCGTTCGTGAATGTTATTGTTGAATATTTTGTATTGAATATCGCTCCTCCGTCCCAATTTGCCGTATTGCCGTTAAAAGTTACGGGACTTCCATCGAATAAAATTGTTGAATTGTCTGTATTGAATATCGTGCCGCCCGAGTCGCTTGCCGTATTGCCGTTAAAAGTTACATAATTCCCATCAAAAAAAATTGTTGAATTATATTCATTTAATACCGCGCCGGCGCGCCCGGCTGCCGCATTACCGATGAAAGACACAGTGCTTCCCGCAAACAAAGACGTTGAATTATAATTATGCATCACTCCGTCTGAAATTGTCGTATTTCCGCTGAAAATTACAGTACTGTTCGTGAATATCGTTGTTAAATTGACTGCATCGATCGCGACGCTAAAGTCTGCCGTATTGCTGCTGAAAGTTACGGCGCTGTTTGTGAATGTCATTGTTGAATTGCCTGCATTGATCGCGGCTCCAAAAGTTGCCGTATTGCCGCTGAACGTTACAGCGCTGTTCGTGAATGTCATTATTGAATCGTTTGCATTGACCGCTCCGCCGCTATTTGCCGTATTGCCGCTGAAAGTTACAGTACTGTTCGTGAATGTCATTATTGAATCGTTTGCCTTGACCGCTCCGCCGCTGTTATCTGCGAAATTATTATAAAAGTTTATCGTATCCGTAAAATTTACCTCGGAAGCGTTTGATAAAATCGCTCCGCCGCTTGCCGACGTACTGGCAAAATTCGCAAAATTTATATTATTGAATGTTACCGATGAACCGTCAAATATAAAACCAAGTCCGTCTTTTCCCGCAGAATTGAGCGTATACCCGTATCCGTCTATCGTAATATTATCGTATCCCGGCAGACCGAACGGCTCATTGCCTCCTGCTGACGCCGTTATGCTGCCTGACAAACTTATCGCATCTCCGGGCATTACCGCTTTGTATGCAGCCACGAAAGTATTCCACGGGCCAATATCGTAATGCGTCAATAAGCCCATATAACTGTATCCGCCTGCATAATTTCCATACTGCCATGCTAAATTATAAATGCCGCTTATATCCATTACCGCGTCATAAATATTAGCGTCATTAAACGTTCCGCTTACGGCGTTTGAATAAAATATTGCTCTGGCTGCACCTAAGCTTGCGGACGTTGATATATTATTGATATACAGCCTGCTTACTGCCGAATTTATCGTAATATTGTCAAAATACAATACGCTTGTCAGCGAACCTGTAAAATCCGCGTCCAAAGTCAGCGTTCCGTATACCCCTATCGCCATATTGCTTATTTTTGCCGATGTGGAAAAATGCACGTTTCCGGCGGTCAAATTAAATGTTCCTCCAAAATCCGTTTTTGAGCCCGCTTCAAAATGCACTTTTCCCGCACCAGATTTGTTTATTACTCCGCCGCCTTCTATTCCCCCGCCGAATATTACGTTTCCGGCTCCGTTTATGTTTATTACTGCGCCGGCATTATTGTATATGTCACTGCCCGCGGCGGCATAATTATTACCGAATATTACCGTGTTTCCCAATGCCGTATCAAAATTTATCTGACCCGACGCATTGTATATCGCTCCGCCGGTATTTGCCGCAGTATTCCCGCTAAACATTATATTGCCGTTTGTGAATATTATTGTTGAATTATCATTGTATATGGCTCCGCCGCTGTTTCCTGCGGTATTATTTATGAAACTTACCGTTGACGAGGTAAAATTTATGAGCGAATTATCCCTGTTATATATCGCTCCTCCTCCTTGCGCAGACGCAATACTTAATGCTCTATTATCAATAAACATCACATCTCCGCTTGTGAAAGTCATTGTCGAATTAGAATAATTGTATATCGCTCCGCCGCGATCTCCGGCCGCCGTATTGCTGCCAAATATTACATTGTCGCCGGAAGTCATTTCAAAATTTATTTGAGCATCGTTGCGTATCGCTCCTCCTCCGGCGCTGGCGCTATTTCCAATAAACATTATATCGGCGCTTCTGAATATTATTGAATAGGAGTAATTGCATATCGCTCCGCCGATACTTGCCGTATTGCTGCTGAATGTTATTTTATTTCCCGCGGTCATTTCAAAATTTATTTGCCCCCCAATATTGTTGAATATCGCTCCTCCGCCGTTATTTGCGCTGTTTCCGTTAAATATTATATCGCCGTTTGCGAATGTCATTGCTCCATATATATTGTTTATCGCTCCGCCGTGCACTGAAGCGTAGCCGTTAATAAAATTTATATCTCCGTGAAAAAAAATATTCGGGCTCGTATTTGAAAATTCAAACAATCTGTAAGAACCTCCGCCGTCCAATGTCACGCCGTTGCCGTAAATATCAACGGTCCCTGCATAATTGATTACCGGACTGCCCGTAAAGTTTACCGTGGTTGTGGTAAACGTTATGTTTGTCGTGCTTGAGCTTATGGCAGCCGCAAGGTCGGAATAATCATTTATATTCCACGCATATAAATCGGCAGCCGCAAAACTTAATGCCGCTGCCGCAAAAAATAAAACTTTGATTGTTAACTTTTTAAACATATTTCCCTGCTTTAACCCAAAAATTTTAATAGAATTCTGCATACGCCGTTTTTCCATCGCCCCTTGCAAAGAAGACGGCCGCTGCCATGCATATATACATCCGCGTATCGCCTTTATTGCCGTTATTTGTCGTCAAATTTTTCGCCTATAAAAAACAAAATTCTTCCGCTTATAAAATAAATCAGAAAATATTTCCACATTTCAACGGTCGGAGCGGCAAACGAATGCCAAAACAAATCGGCTATTGCGGCGATCGGAGACAAGAAAAAAGTCAAAAGCCCTGCTAAAATTGACACTTTCAAACTTCCTATAAAATAATATGATACCCAATATATGTACCATTTTACAATTACATACGTCGCTATTCCCATCCCTACAACTCCCGCAATTTTGAGAATTCCTCTAAACAAAGCTCTCATTGTTTATCCTCCGGATATGCAATTGCATTTAAAATATTTGCCTGTAAACTCTTTAAAACTGCATTCATACTTTATAACATTATTAAAATATGTTCCGAACTTTGCAAAAACGTCTCGCGCGGGGTTTTTGTTGATATTTACGACCGAGACTTCAGTGTCTTTCCCCATGGATTTTCTGTAATTGTAAGTTCTTGTAAGAATATAAGTAAAATATCTGTCGGCATCCGGAAGAGAATATCCTATAAAACACCATTTATCCGCCTCCATCAAAAACTTTTCCATGCGCAGCCAAATCTGTACCAGATGCTTATTCTCGTAGATCCTGTTATAGCTCGGATAAATAATATACGGTTCAAGATTTGAAAGCCCGCAGTTATAACATTTAGTGCTTTGTATGATGTCGGCAACTTTATTTTGTCTGGTAAGCTTTGAAAAAACGTTCCCGCATGAGCGGCAAAAAAGCCAGTTGACCGAACCGTGCGGACGCAGCAGATACATTTTTCTGCTTCTAGGTTTGCCGAACCAAAGTTTACGGCCGCGCTCTAAATTATAATTGCCGAGCTCAATGCCGTAATCCAAATCAAAAGATTCATTTTCTTTCTTTTCATGCATGGACAATAAAACCCTGTCCATACATATGTCATAATTAAAATTAACAAAAGAAAAATTTATTTTATCGTATTTATATTCTTTATAAAGTTTTACTCCCATCTCGGCGTACGGACTTTTCGGCTGTTTTTTGCCGTCAAGAAAGTTCTTCACCTTATGATCTTCGAGATTTGAATCTATCCGCGTAGCGTACATTATGCCTTTTATCAAATCCGTATAGTACAATCTGAGCTTTTTCAGTTCCAGACACCCTATATTTTCCCTCTTATCAAGAGCCGTTTCCAAAATATTAAAAAGGCTTTCAAGACTTAGATTTTTCCGCGCATCTTTTGCAAAAACAGCTCTGACAAGCTCGTTAATATTGGATGAAATCCTGCCGTATTCTTTAAAAGTGACCGAATCGTCTTTCTCCGGAGGAAACGAAAATTTTCCGGAAACTATTTTATCTAAAATTTCATTTTGCACGGCAATGCCGTCGTCTTTGCTGGCGCCAGCCCCCATAACAAAAAGCGTATTTTTATCGGGAGATACGATAAATTCTTCCATTTCAATACCTTAAAATAAAATCTTTTTTATTCGTTAAAATATTCCAAAACTATGTTCGATTTATAAAAAACGCCTCTTTTGGCGTTTGTAAAATCAGTGATAAAATACAGCCTTATTTTTTTATCTCCGTCAAGGCTGCCGTAATCTCTCCCGTTCCATTTAAAGCCTCTTCTGTCCATGAATTTAACTTCATCGCAGCCGCTGTAAAGACCTGTGGAACTGTTAAAAGCGCTCACGTCCCTCATATAACACCAAGGATCCTGCCAGTTTGGCAAAAGCACTTCATAATCCCCTATTGAAGACGGAGCCGGCCTCCATCTCATGGGAAGCATCTCCTTGCTTGTAAACGTATTTAACAATCCGGATACGGTTGCGCTGTCAATACTGCCGACATAAGAATGATCAAAATTCGTTACCAATCCCTTATTGTCCGTATAAATCTGTACTCCCCATGTATTTCCTTCGACGCTGTTTAAACTTATCTCAACATATTGCTCAGCTATGGCATTTTCCTGTTTATACGACGATAATCTGTCCCATATCAATTTATCTTCGCCCGCAAGATAATCGTCGGAACGTTTTCTAAAATCCGCAAATAAAACCGGCGCGTTCGCTTTTTTCCATAATATGGAATCAACATACACGGTAATTCCCCACTGGCTTTGAGAAGAGCCTGAATTATGTCTCATAATAAGAGGACTTGTGACAGACTGCAGAAGAGTCGGCGTTATTTGAATGGCCGCCCCGTTTTGATTCACCGCCGGAGTAGTTTGCAACAAAGGAATCTTTACCGTCTGCCATGTAGTCGACGATTGGTTAAATCCGCTGCTGACTAAAGATACCCAGACTTGGTTCCCGCCCGTACCTTCAAAACCTATTTCAAAACCTCCGGCAACAGGGGAAGGAGCGTCTATCCTGAAACTGACTTCCAATGTGCCGCCGTGATAAGCGCTCAAATCTTTTGTCACGCCGCCAAAATAAGTGAATGCCCACGCGCCCCACCCTGCATCCGTCCTTCTGACGCTCATATAATTCTGTCCTTCAAACGATCCGATACAGGCGGTGGAACTATAAACCTGCGAAGTGACCGTGTTGCTCCACGGATACCATTCAACTCTGTCGCTGTGTCCGACAGCGCCCCAAAGCGCTCCGAGAAAGTTATCGGAATAGATGCTGTAAGTATCGCTCTCCCTGACAGGTTCCGGAGGCGGCGAATCCGACGTGTCTGTAGTAAAATATTCAAAGTCGTTAAAATCCTGCGTTTTAGCCATCGTTCCGGGAGGTATTTCCATCGTGGCGCTGTTTGGAACAGCCGGCCCCATAGACCACGCTCTTTTGGAAAAGTGGACGGTCGATGAACTGGTTTTATTGGGATTGTATCCTATAAAAGTTCTTATTCCGTCTTTATTCATAACAAGAAACGACGGACTGTCTGCATAATATCCGGTATCCACGGTACCCAGAGCATTGAAAAAATGTATAAAATGATATGAATAACTCAAGCTGCTGCCGTCGTCGCCCAAATTAGAGCTCATGCTCCACGTGTCCGGAAAATCAACGGGAAGGTTCGCGTTGTCCCAGTCCGTTAAAGCTCCTCCCGCGTCATAAAGAGATTTAAATCTGAGCCAGATATCTTTCCAAAAATTATCGCGGCCGCTTGAGGAATCGCGCCGGTTCCACATTTCTTCATAAAAAGCCTGCGCGTAGCCGGTATCATATCCCATATACAGCAGAGACTGGTTAAGCGGCATAACATGAATACCCATTACGGTTTGCGTAATTACGGGAGTCCAAAAAAGATTCCATTGATATCCGCCGTCATAAAGTATTCCCGCGCATATGCGGTCATAATCGGTTCTGCTCCATATATCGCCGTCCATATTAAAATAATAATTTTTCACGGCTTCATACTGCGTGGTATATCCGTAAACCGCAAGGTCTATCCAACTCTGATTTCCGGTAGCAAGCCCCCATAGGTATATGCCCGCCCAGGCATTCATTGCCTCTGAGGTGGATTCTTCGTCATTTCCTAAATCTCTGTTGCCGCCGCCTCTTCCGTTTGCGTAAGAGTGTCCCTCATATACGTCAAAACTTCTTAAAAAAGGAAAACTGCCGTCATTTCTGGCCGGATTAGCAATTTCTTTAACGAGTAAATCAACCATACCTTTGTATTGCGTACTTAAAGCAAAATCAGGGTCATACATTGCAAGCACCGCCGAAGCATAAATAAAATAACCGTAATGGTAATGATGATCATTAAAATGTTCTGCCCCAAAAGCGACAGGAAGGCCTATAATACCGCCCCATACGGAATCATATCCGAAATATTTCGAACCTTGCCCTTTATACCATGTTGAAAGTTCGTTCCTGAGTTTATTTATCATATCATCCCGCGCCGCAAGATTTCCGTGCTGGTTGAAAACCGTAATCAAATTAGCCGCTCTGGCAAGCGCCTTTCCGTAATAGTAAGTATTTTCGCCGCGCGAGATTGCGGGATTAAAAGTTTTGTCATAACTTATGTAGTGCTGCAGTTTTGATTTTGGGAGGCCGTCGGGAACTTCGTAAGTCAAAAACGGAACGATGCCGTTAAAATTGTGCTTCGTAGAAAAAGAATTTCCCGAATGAACTTTTAATTGTCCTCTTATTGAAGCGTACGTATAAGATTTATTGGGCAATCCTATTAAATTTTTATGTTGATGCGGATATAAAGCAAAAACCGTCTCATTTACGGCAAATCCGGCGCCTATTCTTTTTGCTTCTAAAGTAAAGTTAAAATCTGTGGTAAGTTCTGACTGGCTTTGACTGTAATTCCAAATTACTTCGGTATTAGTGATAAAATTATAAGCGTATTGATAGTAGTCGTTAAAAATATTAAAAGCTCCGTAGTCATCGTCACTCAATGCCGGAGACTTTAACAGAGCTACCGATAAATACCTGCCGTTTTCCGTAGTGCTGCTAAGCGATATGTTGCAATTATTACCGCTCACGGTAAAAGTTGAATTTTGCGGAGCGTATATTCCAAAATACTGATAATGCGTAACATTGTAAGGCGATCCCCTGACAATGTAACTTTTTACCATTACGCGGTCAGCGGGAACAGACATTCCGTTTGTTATTTGAGTCATCGTGCCGCTGTTATTGTAATAATAAGTCATTTGAGTAGCACCGCCGTGCGCTCTCATGAAAAGTCTGGGATTTACTCCCGGGCTGAAGTAATTATATGTAAAAATAAAACCTTTCCCGAAAGTTGTAGTCATTCTTCTTGAAGGATCTGTTTGATCCTGCTGAACTGCGGTAAAAGACCAGTCATTATAACTTTTCATCATAGTAGACGTAGCTATGATCACATCATTGGCTCCTGATCCCCAGGCTCCTTGAACGGCAAATGCTATGACATTGTTCGCCCTCATTTCATTAGCACTGAGTGTCTGGTTGATATGACCGCCTACCAGATATCCGCGGCCGGCGTTTACGGGAGGCGTCCATGTATCCGGAAACGTGTAATCATAAACCACCGACATGGGAGCGGGAGATACTCTGTTGCCGTAATGATAAGCAAAAGCGTTTGCATCGTCAACCGGACGCACAAAAAGAGACGTATACCATCTGTTGGTAGGGTAAGGAACGGTGGAAGTAAACAAAGAGTCAAGCCTTGCGGAAGGCATTGTGGCATTATTATAACTTCTTAAACTCGCCTCGCCTCCGGGAGAAGGCTGGGGAAAGCCGAATGCGAGTGAAGCCGCAAGAAGCAGCGGCATGGCGGACAAAATTTTAATTATTTTTCTTGTTTCAAACATTCTTAAAATTAAAATCTGCATTTTTCCTTCCCAGTTTAATTATAAGGTTTTTTAGAGCGTGTTCACTCAAAAATTATCTGATAATCTTCCCTGTCAATGTCCGCGTTTGACTGAATGTCAAAATCCATTTTAAAAAGCTCTTTAAGCCTGCTTTTACGTTCCCTGAAGTATTCGACAACGTCGGAATTAAGCTTTATTTTCACTTTTCCGTGGTGCATATCCACGTTCATCTGTTCAATGTCGTCGCAGACGTTTATAAAAATAGATTCTTTGGCAAGAACAAGCCCGAGCCCGCGGCACATGGGGCAAGTGTCGCCGAGCAGGGAAAATAAAGATTCTCTTTTGCGTTCCCTTGTCATTTCAATGAGGCCGAGCCTTGTTATAGGCCATATCTTTATTTTTGCTTTATCGCCTCTTGTCGCGGCGCGCAAAACGTCAAGCACTTTTTGCCTGTTCGCGGCTTTTTTCATGTCGATAAAATCTATAACTATTATGCCGCCTATGTTTCTAAGCCTCAGCTGCCTCGCAATTTCTTCGGCGGCTTCAAGGTTTGTGAGCGCCGCGGTGTCTTCCTGCGATTTTTTTGCCGTAAATTTTCCGCTGTTGACGTCTATCGCGCAAAGAGATTCCGCTTCCTGTATTATCAAATATCCGCCGGATTTAAGCCTTGTTTTATTTGAGCGGAGCCTTTTTATCTCTTCTTCTATGCCGTAAGCTTTAAAAATCGACTGCCTGCCGTCGTAAAGAACGATCCTGTCCAAAAGTTCCGGAGAAATAACTTTTACAAACTCCGTAACGTCTTTAAGCTCTTTCGGCGAATCTATATGCATAAGAACAACGTCTTCGGTAAAATAATCTCTTACCGTCTGAAACACTACGCCCAAATCTTTATGAACAAGGCTCATGGGCTTTGAGTCTTCAAACCTGCGCACTATCGAAGCCCAAAGGCGCGTAAGATATTTTATTTCCCTTTTTATTTCTTCTTCGGTAGCGTCTTCAGCTTCCGTGCGGACTATAATTCCGCCGGGAATATCCACTTTCAATTCCGCGACTATTCTTTTAAGCCTGCCGTGCTCTTCTTTATCGTCGATATTTTTAGATACGCCTATATTGCCGCTAAAAGGCATATACACCAAAAGCCTTCCCGGAAGAGATATTTCCATGGTAACTTTAGGCCCTTTGGTGTTTATCGGCTCTTTGTAGACCTGAACCATAATATCTTGTCCGGGCTTGATCATATTCTCTATGTTTTTTTCGTTTTTCTGGGCGACGATATCGTCTTTGCCCAAATAAGCGCTTTTCCCGAAACCGATATCTATAAACGCCGAATTTAAAGCCGGCACTATATTTTGCACTTTGCCTTTGTAGATATTGTTGAGAATTTTTTCGGATTCGCGCCTTTCAATAAATAAATCGAAAAGCTTTCCGTCTTCGAGAACCGCTACTTTTGTTTCTTCCAAAGTTCTGTTAACTACTATTTCTTTTTTCACTATAATAACCTACTTTTTAATTTGTTGATCGATTACTTCCATAACGTTTTTAGCCGTCTCGGCATAAATTGAACCGCTTTGGGAAGGATCAATATTTGTTGAATCCGGTTTATCTACAAAAATAATACTGCCGTAAGACAATGCATCCCTCAAAAAAGCGCTCACCTTTGCATTTAAAGGATATTCCACAACCAAAAGCTGAACGCTCTTTTTTTTGCATAAAGAATCTATTTCTTTTATATCCCTTATTATCCAATCGTTTACCATACGCACTTTTGCGTCATAATCATTCGTATTGATCGCGGTAATTGAATTGATTTCGGGAATGCGCTCGCCGAGATAACTTTTCATGACTCTGGCAAAATAGAGTATTTCGGATATAATCCTGCCGTCATAAGTCATATACATTACCGACAGCCCTTTGTAGCACTGGTTTGCCTTATCAAACGGATTTATGAGTATCCCTTCTTGAAACATCTTCAAAGCTTCGCTGATTCTTAAATTATCTTCCATCAAATACAAAGAGCCGAGCGCGTAATATAAACTTGAATCGAGAGGCTTATTCCTCAGCATTTCTTTAAGAACGGCTTCCGCCTCTTTAAACTTTCCGGCGTTTATAAAACCCCAGGCCATTTTATATCTCGAACCGAAAGAAACATGATCGGCATTGCGCAAATTGTCTTCCGAAAGAGCAAGAAACGACGGTATAACTTTGGGAACATATCCGCCTACTTCTTTCGGTGAAGATCCCGCAATGGATCGGTATGCCGACGAAAAAGCGTAATAAAGAGAAGCTTTTTTTGAATACGCGGCGGGTGAGTTGTATATGCTGGCAACGCCGGTATTCAGTTTTTTTACGGAATCTATATCATTTTCGCTTATGAAAGCGTTCTGGGGCTTGTATAAACCTATTGAAAAAAGATGATCGGTAAAACCGCTTAAATTATAATAATTTGCTTCTCCCGCCATGATCACTATAAATTCGGTATTGCTGTCCGGTTTTGAAAGCAGGTCCGTTATAAGCCTGAGACACTGCGTTGTGTTCATGTCAAAAAAAGAGTAGTTATAAACGGAAACTCTGCTTGTTCCGTATTTCTTATCAAAAAGCATCTGCAGTAAATCCGAATATATGTAACTCCCTTTATTGCCTAAAACTATCGAATCGCCTACGCAAAAAATTTCAGTTTTCTTCTGCTTCGGCTGTGCTGCCGCTCCATAAACGACACAACAAAAAGCCGTAACAAATACGAAAAAAAACATAACTTTGAAAGCGTTACGGATCATAAATCTCCCTGTTGGCCTCTATATATAATTTCATTTTTTTAATCTCATATATTTTGACATAATTTTCTTGATTTTCCAACAGTTTTTTTAAAATCATTTCAGGTTTGACCGTTTTACCGTTCCCAAATCTCAGCAGCATGATCAAATTGCCTGCGCTGACATACATCTTCTTTATAAGCGGCTTGGCATCTATTTCGGTAGTTTTTCCCTTCTTGACCTTTTCAACGATTATCGAATCCCGACTCATAAAAGCGTCTATTTTTTCCTGCGTAATATCAATATTTTTTATCAAAAATTCGGAGACATTAGCCAAAACGTCTATTGGCGGAAAATTTAAAGGTACCCTTTTAGCGTCCAAAATATTAAAACCGTGCGGAAGATTTTTGGAAAATTTCGCCATAACTTCTTCGGCCGTAACTTTTTCGGCAAAATAAAGCTCCATATATTCGCACATGCTTTCATGCCCGACAGAAAGCGGCGGTCCGTAAGAAGATTTTACCTGAGGGCTGAATCCCGCCGTATATGCGACCGGCAAACCCGAACGCCTTGCAGCCCTTCTTAAAACCTCTACCTGTTCAAGATGCGAAACGTATTTAACCGCGCCTTCTTTTGAGAACCGCAGCCGCATACGCATTTTAGGCGGCAAAACCGATATTTCCGGCTCTTTATAATCTTCGGGCAAAATACAGTTTGCTTTGCTAAACGCCTCTTTTTGCGTATCGGCATTTTCATTTATGCCTTTGATATAATCATCGTACAAAAACTCTTTTGAAACGCCGAAATCAAGATGATCCCAAGGGAAAACCTCATCTTTATCTCTTTTCCTGTAAACATAAAAATCAAGATCCAGACCGCTTTCTTTTATTGCTTCATCCCAGTAATCATTGCCGAATTTATCTGCCCACTGGTCAAAACGCGCGCCTTTCTGCCAAGCTTTGAAAATAGCTCCGCAAACGCGTCTGTCGCCTTTGGCTATAAAGGCTTCCAAAACGCTTGAATGGTGATTATGCGCTTTGACTTTCGCATTAAGATTTTTAGCCAGATAATTTATTTTTTCTTTTATTTTATCTGCGCGCGCCATAGGCTCCCACTGAAACGCCGTCTGGGCTTTCGGAACAAACGGAGAAACGGTCACGGTAAAATTCAAGCCTCTTGCTTCTTTTTTTATTGAACGCAGAAGCGTATTTATTCCTTCGATATCTTCATCGGTTTCGGTCGGAAGACCTATCATAAAGTAGAGTTTTACGGTTTTCCAGCCCATGGCGTGCGCGGTCAAAAGAGTTTCCGCTATCTGTTTTTCCGGCAGGTATTTTCCTATAACATTTCTAAGTCTGTCGGTTCCTGCTTCTGGAGCGAAAGTAAGAGTAGGCCTTTTGCTTCTGTTTATATACCGCGCAGCCCTTAAAGAATTTTCATTGCACCTTAAAGATGGCAGCGAAAGAGTAAGCTTTGACTCCCCGTAAAGATTATTCGTTTCAATAAGAAGTTTGTCCAGATATTTATAATCGCTGCACGACAATGAAAGAAACGAAACTTCTTCATACCCCGTAGCTTCAATGTTTTGTTTTATGATCTTTAAAAGAGTTTCCGGAGAACGCTGTCTCCAAGGCCTGTAATATTTTGAAGCCTGGCAAAAACGGCATAATCCCGGGCATCCCCTCGCGACTTCCGCGCTTATCCTGTTATGAACGGTTTCGACAAAAGGAACTATTTTTTTAGAAGGAAAAAACGCTTTCTCCAAATCGACCGTTCTTTTTTTTATGACCGCTTTAGCGCAAACTTCGTTTGGTTTAACCGATTTTACCGTGCCGCCGGCATTATATTCGACGTCATACAGAGAAGGCACATACACGCCTTCAACGGACGCCAATTTTTTTAAAACTTCCTTTCTCGGAGTTTTTTCTTTTTTCAGCTGTCTGCAAAGATTAATAATTTCTTCGGTAACATCTTCGCCGTCGCCCAAAATAAAAGCGTCAAAAAAACCGCAGAAAGGTTCCGGATTGGTAAGCGCAGGCCCTCCTGCCAAAATTAAAGGTTCGTCTTCTTTTCTGTCTTTTGAAAAAATAGAAATCCCCGCCAAGTCCAGCATATTCAATATATTTGTCGCAGAAAGTTCGCACTGTATTGAAAAACCGAGCATGTCAAAACTTTTCAAACTGCCGTTTGACTCAAGCGAAAAAAGATTTAATTTCTTCTCGCGCAAAATCCGTTCAAGATCAATGTCGGGAGCATAGCATCTTTCGCATCTGGCAAGTTTTTTTTCGTTTACCATATGATAAAGGATTTCATGACCGAGATTTGACGCTCCGACTTCATAAACGTCGGGAAAACAAATGCAATAAGAAAAATCGGCAGACATATCGGCCCGATGAGAGTTTAGTTCGCCGTTGATATATCTGGCCGGCCTTTGCACCTGACTTAATATTTCGTCTATTTGTTGTTTGTTCATAGAAAAATCCGTCCCGGACCGGCGAAAACAGCAGCAAACAGCTATAGTCGATTAACTTAATGTGGTTATGTTTATCAGCAATGCTTTTCGAGGAAATTTTGATTTTTTTATGACGCGCATACCCGAAGGTATGTAAGGAATA
>WRNH01000033.1 GCA_009776745.1 Endomicrobiia bacterium
ATTGGGTTTCTCTAAAAACCCAATTTTGTCATACCCGTGAAAACGGGTATCCATGCTGCTTTTAAATGTGTCCGACGATAATGACAAAAATGGATTCTCGTTTTCACGGGAATGACATCGCTTTAGACAGGTTTTTAGAGAGACCCAATTCGTAATTGTCTTTGAAAGGAGAATACAGTATGGCTTTAGTACCTGTAAAACAGATTTTAGACGAGGCGAAAAAAAGCGGTTACGGCGTAGGCGCTTACAATGTAAACAATATGGAGCAGATCCAGGCGATCATGGAAGCCGCGAAAGAAACGCAGTCTCCGGTGATAATTCAGGCAAGCAGAGGCGCTTTGAAATATTCTAATTTCACGTATTTGGGATATTTGATGAAGGCCGCCGTTATTGAAAATCCGGACATTCCCGTCGCGATGCATTTGGACCACGGCAACTCTTTAGAGTCCGCGAAAAAAGCGATAGAACTCGGTTTTTCGTCGGTAATGATAGACGGCTCTTTGATGGAGGATGGAAAAACTCCTTCGACTTACGATTACAACGTTCAGGTAACAAAATCGGTCGTCGAATACGCGCATGCCAGAGGCGTTTCGGTTGAAGCCGAAATCGGCACGCTCGGCGGAATTGAAGACGGCCACGGCGCGGATCAAATCCACTTGACCGATCCCCGGGAAGCGAAGAGTTTTGTCGAAGCTACCGGCGTTGATTCTTTGGCGATCGCCATCGGAACATCGCACGGCGCTTATAAATTTAAAGGCGCGTCAAACCTTGCTTTTGACGTTTTGAAAGAGATAAGAAGCCTTATCGATATTCCTATCGTTCTGCACGGAGCGTCGTCAGTTCCGAAAGAATTGACCGACGAAGTAAATAAATACGGAGGAAAAATGCCGGGAGCGACCGGCGTTCCAATGTCCGATTTGCAGGAAGCGATAAAGCTCGGCGTGTCAAAAATTAATGTTGATACCGACGGCAGGCTTGCCATTACCGCGGCGATCAGAAAAGTGTTTGCGGAAACGCCTGAAAAATTCGACCCGAGAGATTATTTGGCTCCCGCGAGAACGGCTTTGAAAAATCTTATCGTCACAAAAATGAAAGATTTCGGCACGGCCGGACACGCGTCGGATTACAAGCCGATGTCACTTGAAGATATGATAAGAATATATAAATAAAAGACAGGAAAGAAAGAAGATAAGACGGCGGGTAAAAATAAATATTTTTGTATTTGCAGCCGCTTATCATGATATTATCTTGATTCTTGTCTTCTAAAAAGATTGACAAGATAA
This sequence comes from Endomicrobiia bacterium, assembly GCA_009776745.1. GTDB lineage: Bacteria > Elusimicrobiota > Endomicrobiia > Endomicrobiales > Endomicrobiaceae > Endomicrobium_B. The sequence continues at coordinate 1,284 of WRNH01000033.1, forward strand.
TATAACTCTGTTATAATCAAAGCATAAATTTGTAAAGAAGTAGAAGTTGAATATAAATTCAGGAGGGTGCAATGTCACTTTACGATGTTAAGAACGTTCAGTTGATGTCGGTTGTAAAAGTGTTCCCGATAGTGTTTGCTATCTTGGGAGCAGTGATTGGTATTTTCACATTTTTTATTTTCCCTACAGATTTGGCCGCAGGTCTTGGGTTCGGACCGAGACTTTTGTCTTGGGTGATTTTCGTAGTTCTTTACACTGTAATTATGTCTGTAGGCGCGATCGTTGTTGCTTGGCTCTATAACTTCGTCGCAAACAAGATGAATACGGGAATCGTTATTTCTTTAGAACCTAAAGAATAAGATATTTATTATTATTTTGATCTTGCCGGACATAAAATTTTTATGTCCGGCAAATTAAAATATATCCTCCAAATACTTTTTATAAGGGCTGTTAAATGAACTTAAGGCTTAAGTTCACTCTTTCGGTTTCCATTCTTTTACTTGTAGTAATTTTTTTCGTCTCATACACAATCTTTTCAGCACAAAAAAACTTTTTGACTTTACAGTTTGAGGAAGATCGCGACAGATCTTTCAAAGTCTTTTTTCATTCCTGCGAAGAAGCTTTAAAAGTCCAAGAAGACGATCAGATAAACAGTATAATTGAATCAATAGTATCGATACACAAACCGGCGATCGTGTATGCCGCGTATATTTCCCGTAAAAAAAATGTTTTTACGTCAAGAGATGATAAAAATATCGGTTCGGCTTTTACGCCGAGATTAAGAAATATATATTCGCCCCGCACGGAGCGCTATGAGTCCCTTACGGGTGAAAATGTTTGCGAGTATGCGTCTCCCATATTGATCGGCGATAAATATCTCGGCACGCTGATCGTCGGGTTTTCACAAAATTATATGGATTCGCTTGTACAGCAGGGAATATCGCTGATTTCCGGACAAATCAAAACGGTCGCTTTCATGGCGCTGATCATAGGAATACTCGGCGCTAATTTTATGGCATGGCAGCTCAGCAAGCCTATGAGGCTGCTTGCGCAAGCCGCGAAAAAGATCGGCGAAGGCGATATGAACGTAAACGTTGACGTTAAGAGAAGCGATGAGATCGGCGTTCTTGCTAAAACTTTCAATGAAATGATCGTTAAAGTTAAAGAAACGGACGAACTTAAAGACGGATTTGTTTCGAGTGTTTCGCATGAGCTCAGGTCTCCGTTGGCCGCTATAGACGGTTACTGCGATTTGCTGATGGAAGGCGTTGAAAAAAATTATTCTCCGCTGCAGCAGCTTAAAGGCCTGAAAATAGTAAAGGACGCGACGATAAGGCTTACGAATTTTATAAACAACATTCTTGATTTGGCAAAGATGAAAGCCGGAAAGTTTGAAATCAAGGCGGGACCCGTTTTTGTTGATGAAATTATAAGGGAAATAGCATTGCTTTTTGAATCTTTGGCCGTAACGCAGAACAAAAAACTTTCGTTTAATCTTCCCAACGCGATGCCGCCTATTTACGGAGACAATGAAAAAATCAAGCAGGTCATCACCAATCTTGTAAGCAATGCGTTTAAATTTACGAAAGAAGGCGACAGGATAACTTTAAGCGGAATGATTTCTCCGTCGTACGGAAACGAATTTGTCGAATTATGGGTTGCCGATACGGGAGTCGGGCTGTCAAAGCATGATACGGAGAAGGTGTTTGAGAAATTTTATCAGGTCAAAGAAGGCGAATTTAAAAAACCGAAAGGCACCGGCCTCGGTCTTTCCATAGTATATGAAATAGTAAAGCTGCACCGCGGACGAATATGGGCGGAGAGCGAATTGGGATCGGGTACGACATTTAAATTTGTTCTGCCTATAAGGAGCTGAAATCAAAACATGGCAAAAATATTGATTATTGACGATGAGCCTTTTTTGAGGGAAATGTTGAATGACATTTTGAACCTTGCCGGCTATGATGTTATCACGGCCGTTAACGGAAAGGACGGGCTTAACAAAATTTTTTCCGAAAGCCCGGATATTGTGCTTTTGGACTGCTCAATGCCCGAGATGGACGGATACGAGGTTCTTACGCAGCTTAGAAAAGAGCCGAAATTTATGAATCTTCCCGTAATAATGCTTACGGCTATCAGCGGCGAGAGCGAAGAAATAAAAGGCTTCAGCTTAGGCCTTGACGATTATATAACAAAACCGTTTAAATCGGCGGTGCTGCTTGCGCGCGTGAGGACAATATTGGAAAGAAAAAAGCTGAGCGTCGACGCGAATCCTCTTACTTCGCTTGCCGGAAACGCGGCTATAAAAGCCGAAGCCGAAAAAAGACTGCAGCTCGGCAAGCAGTTTGCTTTACTGTATATAGATATTTCAAATTTCAAAAGTTATAACGATAAATACGGTTTTCAGCGCGGCGACGACGTTATAAAATTTACGGCCGACTGTCTCTTGTCTGCCATAAAAACGGATTGCAACGAAGAAGATTTTGTCGGGCATATAGGCGGAGACGATTTTGTAATGATAACCTCTACAAAAAAAGCCGAAACGTTCGCGCGGAAATTTATTGATAAATTTGACGCCGGCATTACGGGTTTTTATGACGAAAACGACAAAAGAAACGGATATATTATGTCTGTCGACAGACAATTCAATAAAATAAATTTTCCCATAATGACGGTGTCCGTTGCCATCATAAGCACCGAAACCAGCAATTTGACTCATTTCGCGGACATTTCCAAACGCGCTGCGGAACTTAAAGCCGTGGCAAAACGCAATGAAAAAAGTTCTTATGTTTTTGAACGGAGAAAGTGAGGATAACAATGATAGAAAACAAAATTGTTGTTGTTGACGATGAGGAAAGTATAAGAAATCTCGTCAAGGATGTCTTGGAAAGAGAAAATTTTAAGGTTATAGCCTGTCAGGATACCGAAGAAGGGTATAAAAGAATATTGAAATCAAAACCGGATTTAGTTATACTAGACGTGAAGATGCCTCAAATAGGCGGCATAGAACTTTGCAGGCTTTTAAGGGAAAACGCCGAAACGAAAAATATGCCGATAATAATGCTTACCGTCGAGTCGTCTGAAACCGATAAAATTATAGGGTTCGGCGTGGGGGCGGACGATTACGTAACAAAACCTTTCGGCAATAAAGAATTTGTCGCGAGGGTAAAGTCTCTGCTCAGAAGAACCGGCCGTAAGAATGAATCCAATATACTCGAGTGCGACGGGCTTGTCATGAATCTTGATTCGCGTACGGTCACGGTCAATAAAAGAGGGGTTACTCTTCGTCCGAAAGAGTTCGATTTGCTTCACACTTTTTTGCTGAGGCCGAACTTTGTTTTAAACAGAGATTTTATTTTGGAAAACGTTTTTGAATACAATGTCGCCATTACCACGAGAACGATCGATACGCATATTAAAAATTTAAGACAGGCTTTAGGCCAGTGGAGCAAGAGGATAGAGACTGTTTTCGGAAGAGGTTTTAAATTTGTCCCGGATCAAAACAGCAAAAAAAAGTGATGCGCAGTCAATTCAAAACAAGGACGATCTCAGTAAATACGATCCCCTTGTTTTTGCCATTGCCAGGAAGTACGGCTCTTTTTTTCCGTATATGGAATTTGACGAGCTTGTCGCAGAGGGAAGGCTCGGTTTGTTTGAAGCTTCGCTGAAATATAAGAATGATAAAAACACGGCCTTTTCCACATACGCGTGGTTTTGGGTAATAAAAAATATGCAGAATTATATTTCGAAAAATGTTAATATAATTGAAACTCCGCAAAATGTAAAAAATACTTTGTCGGAAATAAAAAAGATAATTGATGAAAATACAAAATCAGGCAAAAACATTTCCCTTGAAAAAATCGCGAAAATACTCGGTATAAATGTTTCCGAAGTGTCGGATGCGTTGGCGATGTCCAGAAATGTTTCAAACGCGGTTTCTCTGGATAAGGAAGTTGACTCCGGAGAACATACGAGATATTTTGTCGATTCCGTGGAAGATAAGTCCCAGCCTGAAATATTTGATACAATAGTACAAAACGCCGACAGCGAAATGCTTTCTGAAATGATTTCAAAACTTTCTGAAAAAGAAAAAGCCGTATTGTCTTTCAGATTCGCGCTTGGCGGATGCGCCGGCAAAAAAATGTCGATAAAAGATATCGCGGAAGAGTTGGATATATCCGTATCAAAAGTCAAAGATTTGGAAAATTCCGCTTTACTAAAATTAAAAGGTATGATAAAAGATACTAACGAATAACGGAAGGCGATAGGCTGTGTGAACACGCTCTAATTCCCCTTTGCCCGCGAAGGGGCGGATGCAGGCCGAAGCGGTTGTTGTTGGTCGGTTAATATTTGCGCTTCAAGGAATAATTCTAAATGAATAAAAAAATTATATCTCTGCTTCTTGCGTTTTTTCTTGTTTCAAATGCAATTTCTTTTGTTTTTGCCGATGCCGGCATTACTGCCGGACAAATACTTTCATATAATCCGAATCCCGTTACCGGCGCTTTAGGCGATGCCGGTATTGCCTTAAGATCCGATAAGGCGGCCTCTGCCGTATTAAACCCCGCGGCAACTTTAGATACCTATAGAATAGTAGCGTCTGCCAGCTATTCGTCTTTGTTCGGCATAATACAATATAATTATTTGGGCGTTCAATTCCCTACGGAGATAGGAAATTTCGGTTTATCTTTCATGTATGCAGGATACGGCGACATGGATTATTATTATGCCGACGGCTCTTCTCTGAAAATGAACAGCACCAACGATATGGCGTTTGTTTTGAATTATTCGCTTCCGATCAAAAAGAGCATCCCGCTTGAAGTTGATTACGGCGGCGTAGGCATGAACTTAAAAGTTTTGAGATCGTCGCTCGGCGATTATACGACTGAAGCTTTCGCAGTGGATATCGGAGGAATTTTAACTTTGCCCGCAGTTGACAATATTTCGCTTGCCGCCGTTTACAGAAACCTTGGCACTAAACCCAAGTTTGTTAAAACGGCTTATGATCTTCCCGAAGCTTTTGCGGCCGGCCTGCTCTATAGAGAAAAAAACTTCTACAATTTAAACATTATTCTCGATTATAACGCGCAGATGTACTCCGGAAACTACTTTTCCGCAGGTGCGTCGATAACTCCGGTTTATTTTCTCACTTTCAGAGGCGGCGTGAAACTTGCCGATAAATCTCTTAACAGCGACTTAAGGCTCGGCATGAGTTTTGATTTTCAGAGTTTTGCGTTTGACTATTCATACACTCCGTCATCCGAACTTAACGGAACCCATAATTTTAATTTGAGCTGCGCCGTCGGAAAATTTACAAGCCAGCAGACCGCTTACGATTATTATATGCAGAATCATTTCAGGACGGCCGTAGAATCTTATTTTAGAAAAGATTATATCACGGCGCGAAATCAGTTTGACGAAATTCTTGCCGTTTATCCCGAACACAGACCGTCGCAAAAATATTTACAGAAAATCATCGACGATCTTGCGGACATAGATATGTATAATGCAAGACGGGTAAACGAATACATGAGAAAAGCGGAATCCGCTCTTGATAAAGGCAACGTGACGAAATCCGCGAAAAATTACAGTAAAGTTTTAGAAATCGACCCTGAAAATACCTTGGCAAAAACCGGAATAGAAAGAGTTAATCTGTATTCGGAAGAAGTCGAAATAGTAAGAGAAAGACAGAAAAACAGCGAGGAAATTCAGTATTTGTGGGCAAGATATCAGAATTTTTACGCGCAGGGCGAGCTTGTAAGAGCTAAAGAAGCATTGAACTTTATTTTGGACATTGATCCGCCGAACGAGTCTGCCAAAGACGCCATGGTATCGGTAGACAGCCAGCTTTCAAAAATCGCTTCGGATAAAGTGGCGGAAATGTACGGTCAGGGAATGGATCTGTTTAATCAGGGGAAATTTCAGGAAGCTATAAGATACTTTGAAGCTATTGTTATTGCCGCGCCGCACAGAAGAGACGCGCAGGAACTTATCGCAAAAGCCGAAAGCAACATAAAACAAATACTTGAATACGAAGAGCAGAGAAAAATTATTGAGCAGCAGGACAAAGTCAGAGGAGAACTTTCCCGCAACTTTGAAACGGCTTTAAAATTTTACGAGAGAAACAGGCTTGAAGAAGCCGTCAAATACTTTAGAAGAAGCAAGGATCTTGCCGATAAGTACAGATTTGAGGATTATTCTAAAAATGCTCAAACATATATTACAAAAATCAGTTATGATCTTTCGGAAACTCATTACAGAAAAGGTTTTGAACATTTTAGAAAAAATAATTTTGAAGCTGCCGCAAAGGAATATAAAACGGCTTTGAGTTATAATCCGCATAACACTTCTGCTGCATTTGAACTTGAAAGGGTTGCCGGAGACGTGGCCCAAAAGTATTATGAAGAAGGAATGACATTATACAGTAAAGGCGAGTTTGAAAAGGCCAGAGAATATTTAAAAAAGGCGCTTTACTTCAAACCGGACAAAACTGAAGCCAAAAGAGCTTTGGAGAAAATGCAGTAACGGCGGTTGGTTAACAGATTGTGTTTATATGTATGGTTAGGAGCAGACATCATGATAAAAAAAATGATAATTTTTTTCACATTCAGTTTTTTATTTTTCGCTTTGCCTGTCCCGGCGCAGGCCGCAAGAGCGTTTCCTAATCCGTGGATACCCGACAGCAAGTCTAACGCTAATGTGCACGGTACATACAATGACGGCATTACAATTGACGGACTTTCAATTTCCGGCGGAACAATAAATATCCATAATGCGACAGGCGAATTAGTCAGGAAAGTCCAGTGGTCTGCCGGACAAGACAGAGGAAAGTGGGACGGAAAAAACGACAGAGGCGAATATGTTGCCAGCGGCGTATATATATGGGTAGTAAAAGACGGCGGCACCAAATCCGGAAAAGTTGTCGTAATAAGATAAATATTGAAAAAATCTTCATAATGAAGTATAAATTATATGGAAAGACAATAAAATGCGCATGTCAATTTTTACAAATATTTTACAAATACTTTTACTGTTTTTCAAAGCGGATAAGTATAATGATAGCGTAGTCAAATACAATTAAAAGGAGGTAAAGTCGTAGTGAACGCAGTACAAAAAATAAAAATGGAGGGTGTCATGAGAAAAAAATTAATGTCGTGCATCGTGGCTTTTATGTTTATGATGTCGATCGGAACAAATGCTCTTATCGCAGCGGAGTCGGCTGTAAGTAATGGCGGCTCAGCTGATTCATCAGTTTTGGGTGATACCGCGAAAACGGTAGACATTGTACCGGACAGAGTGTCTTTGGAAGGTATGAGCAGCAATGAAGAGATCAACAAAATCTATTCAAGATTTACGAATGTTTTCAACTATTCGGCCGGAGTTTTAATAAGCGTTGTGGGAGCTGACGGCGGATTTACTCTTTTTGAAGGCGGAGCCTTCAGAGCCAGCTTTACGCAAAATGAAAACGGAACTTATTCTATTTCGGCTTTTGGTTTCAGACCTGGAGATATTGATATAATTGAAGGTATGCCGGGAGTGGGCGGACAGAAGATTATGAACTTCTTTGTGTCAATACTCGGCGAAGATGCTGCAAAAAAATTGCTCCAGGTTGAAACGCCGGAATTTGATTCTGACGGCAACTTAAAAGTTTATGAAAGTGCTGAGGATTATGCTAACAGACCTATTGTAGCGAGAGATGTTGCATGGCTTGGCGTTCTTTATGATCATTTAAAGAAAGGAATTAATTACGGCGCAACAATAGATTTTCAGGCTGCAGGAGGCGCTGAATTAACATTATCAATAAATGGTCAGCCCAGATTGGTATACGGCGCGCAGGGAGATGCGGATAATAATCCTGTTGTAAAGAAAGAATATATATATAATGGAGCAGGTTTCCTCTTTGAGATTAGAGAGCTTAGCTACAAACTTGATCTTGATTCTTTAGGGGACGGTTACGAGAATGTAAAAAAAGAAAATGAAAATAAATCGCTTAATGAGGATGAGAAAATGTCCTTGTATGCGCAAACCGATGGTACTGCAAAATTTACCAAAACGTATACTTCTACGCGTTTTAATGCTTTTGGTCAGCCTGCATACACCGCGGATGCAGAGGGACATATCCTTTCTCAGTTTTTCTATTCTTCAACCGGTTCGATGCAGTCTATGTTAGACTTGCAAACAAACCAGAGAAGCTATTTTCTTAACGGGCAGTTTGATTTTGCAGTCAATGCCGAAGGTTCTATAATTACAAAAGCGTTCAGATTCCAGAACGGTTTGACTGACTGTATGATAAATTATAACGATGGTATTGCAACACAAATGACGGTTTTTTATAATAATCAGCCTGCAATTACAATAAGTATGGCTGGCAGTAAGGATGAAGGTTTCCCGATTTTGAGCGCAAATGATGCAAGGGAACTTTACAGAGCTTTGAAAGATCCTACGATGAACGGCTTAAATGAGTGGATTAACAAATTTATTACCAATCCTGTGGCTAGAGATGCTTTCATGGAAATGGTGAATAATGCAGTAAAGGAATTGGATGAGTTGGAATTGTATGAAATTGATAAGGATGGAAATGAAACAAAAAATAGGATAGAAAATTCTCACGATTTAAATGTTAAGTATGCTACTATAAATACTTTGATAGCGAAATTCGGTGTTACTTATTTTGCGGTATACGCTCAGGATTTAAGCAATCAGGCTCTTTTGAGAGTGCTCGGACTTGACAAAGCGTTTGAAGTAGCTTTGATGAAGAAAGAAGAAAAAGAAGCTGAAGAGACACTTAAGGAACTTGCAACGCAAGAAAAAGAAATGGAAGAATTGTTGAAGAAAATCAAGGCAGCTGATCCGGAACAGGGGCAGAAGCTTGAAGATTTAGACAAAGATAAAGATAAAACAGGAGAAGACAAAATAGATGCTGCCAGCCTTACTGACGATGAACGTAAGTATTATAATTGGAAAACGGCTAAGGTTGAAGCGACAAATGCTAAAAATAGAAATAATGCCGACAATCGCAAGGCGGCCGCTAAATCAATAGAGAAAGCATTGCAGATTATGATGCAGTTTAATAACGGAGCTTCACAGGTGATGAATGCGTCATTCTCAGTAAGCGAGAGCGAGTTTGACACATACAGATATATTGATAATGCGACAGGAAAAGAGATAACGTCACAGGAAGCGACTGAAAGGCTGCATAGAGAAAATCAGACAAATGGATCAGGGAATTCAAGCACAACGACGACACATACGGAATCAATTACAGAAATAAAGAAGAATACTCACAAAACAAATTTGTCCGTTAATCTCAGCATAATGTCCAGCAATCAGGTGAAAGTCGGTTATACTGCCACTCATTGCATTGCCACTAAGATAACCGAAACAGAAACTATACATAATAATACTTGGGTTGAAACAAACCGCTATAATTCTGACCCTGTTGTTATCGGAGAACAAGGCGGTTTTGTAGGAGCTGACGGGTTGCCGTTGACAAATGCGGACGGAACGCCTATGACAGATGAGCAGATAGCGCAGTATATAGCTGATGGCGGCGTAGTATATGTGTCCGTTAAAGCAACCGATGTCAACATAATGGACGGTCAGGGATTCCAGGCAGTTGACGGCGAAGAAATACTTGTTCAAGTAACTGATGTTGATGTGTTTAGAGAATTAGCTGCAAATGTAGGCAAACAAGTAATGTTGATGGGTGATGTGAGAAGTGATGTCAACGGTAAAAAGGCAATGGTAATGAATCTTAATTACGGCGGCGGGTTCAAGACTGGCGAAGCGAACATAGCATCAATGAAAAATGAGATCATTGCATTGGAAGGCGCTGTAACTCCGGAGTTGTTAAGTCTTATCGCAAATGATAAGAAGAACGGAATGACCACAGATGAGATCATTGAAAAATACGGTTGGGTAGCAAGCAATAGCTCTGATAATTCATGGCTCAGAGGCATATCCGGAAGTGTGGATGCTAAATGGGATATGTTGGTTATGAATGCCAATTCAGGAGGAAATCTTGAGAAGACGCCCAGAGTATTGTTACAGTTAATGGCTACAGTGATGACATTGTTTTAAAATTAGTTAAAAAAAAAGCGAGCTGGATGTTTTCAGCTCGCTTTTTTTGTTGCAAAAAAAGTAAAAAAAAGCTAGAATTTTAAAGAAGTTTTACTAATTGCGTTAAAAAATAATTGGAGGCAGTATGGAACCTATCGGATCTGCAGGAAAAAGTAAGACAAAATGGATTATATTCGGAGCGATTATTGCAGTTCTTGCTATTTTAGTCTTAGTCGGTCCCATACTTTTTGCAAAATATATGAAACATAAATATATAACAAAATATTCAAAAATAGTAAGAAGCGAACTTATGATAAAAGTCAAAGGCGTCGTAAAGTTAACTTCCGACGAAAAATCAGTTTATCTCATCGGAGAAAACGGTCTTTTTTATGTTCTGTTCGGTGAACAGGAAAGCGAACTTATGAAAAATGTCGAGAAAGAAGCGACCGTTTTTGGAAATATTTATGAACCTTTAAAAGATGAAACAATTGAAGGAAATCCGGTAAGGATGCGTATCAATGTTGTCAACATGGGATTTCCTAATTTGGAAAATGTTCAACTAAACCAAAATAAAAGTTAAGTAATTATATTAAGAAATACTGTTGTTTTTACAATAAAATTTGATTTTATAATTTACAAAAAATTCACATATTTTTCAGTCAATTTTTAGCTCCGGTTTGTATAATTTAACTACAACGGAGGGTACCATGAAAAAAATAAATGTAATTTTATTATCAATGATTTTTACGGCGGGTACGCTTAATGCCTCTTTCATGCAGGGGCCTAATCCATATGCTATGTTGCCGGAAGGAAAGTCAGTGCATGATTTGCAAGGCTGGGCTACGCCAAGCAGAAGCGTGAACGTAATGCCGGGAAGACCTTTTCGCGCCTCGGACGCTTCCGGTACACAATTATATTATACTCCTTCGGGCAAACTTGCCGTTAGTATTTCTAAAGACGGAAGTACGACTTTTGCATTGGGAGATGTGATAAAAACCAGAAATAGAGACGGCGATCTTACAAGCATCTCCAAAACCATCAAAGGTACAAATATGGTCGAAGTTACAAATGAGTTTGGAGAGGTATTATATTATAAAGAGCTTGGCCGCGGCGGTAAGACGGTAGCTACATATGATAAAGACAGAAATCTTACGACAACTTACAACTATAACAAATACGGGAAAGGATTAACATCAATTGTCAATGAAATGACAAAAGGAATGGTAGTTTTTGATGAAAAGACGGGACTGGCAATGTATGATCTTGACTTTGAAGGTTTCCGCGTAGGAAAATATATTTACGATGATAAAAACAGATTGATGGAAAAAATAGACGCATATGGAAATGTGTCTTATTTTGACGGTAACGGCGCTATAACGCATACAATGGACAAAGACGGCGTTATTATGTCAAGATATAATTATAAATACGCCGACGATGGCGGTTATATTCTTGAAAGCGTTGTAAATCCGAGAACAAATGATATAACATATTTTGATGAAACCGGAAAACAGACGGTGACTAAAAATAGCGAAGGCGCGGTCGTTGCGGATTATTTATGGAGGGGTTCTACTCTTGTCGCTACATTTGACAGACAAAGTGAGCAGACGACATGGTATTCTTATGACGGGAAGACAATGTACACGACTTTTAATGACGAACTTATAAGTAAGAATTTATATTATAAAGGCCAGCTTGTCGGCGTTTGGGATGTGAAAACAAATCAGGTTACGGTTTTGCAAAATGAAAGAAGGGAAGTTGTGATCCAGCTTGGAGATTTTTCTACCGTAGCGTCCGAATTGACTACTTTGGTGCGTTGCATTGATGAACTTGGGACTACAACAGTGCTGAGGCTTAAAGATTTTCAAGACAATAGCAATTTAGGAAAAGTATATACGAAGATTGAAGAATTTAACGCATATGTTTTGAAGACTGATGACAACGGCCATAATATTGTTGAATATGACCCCGTAATAGAACCTACTGCCGAAATGATAAAGAAGTGGCTTGACGCCGGATTAATAGATAAAAAATATTTGTTTAACGCTTTATAAATTTGAAAGTATGTATATAAAAACATGCTTTTATAAAAAATATGAAAAAGAAACGGATGGATTTAAACTGTGGCGTTGGTTTATTTCGGGCGTCGGTTTATAAAATCGTTGCCGCGGGTGTTTTTTTTGCCGTTTTAGCTAATGTCGTTAACCTCGGGGCATTCTACAGAGGGAATTCCATAGAATTAAATACCGCCGCTCTTATTCAATCGTCGGAACTGAGTAAAGTTTTTAATAAAATAAATTTGCCGGCAAAAGCTGCGGGCGGTTTATTTAAAATGGAAAAAGCTGCCGGCGGGAATGAATCTGAGAGTATTATAAATAATGATAAAGTAGCGGTAATCCTTCAGCATAATAAAAAGTTTTCTGCCGAAATAAGCAAGAAAAACGCGTACATACCGGTTAACGAATTAAAAATTTTAAATGTAATTCCTATTGATACAGGGCAAGAAGGCGAATCGCCCCCAGGGTATTATTTGTTATTTTTCAATAATGTTATAATGATATTATTGCTGATTTTATTATTGGCGGCAGTATTGCCGCGGGGTATTTCCGTAAAAAACAGAAAAAATATAAATATATTTATGCATCCCGTCTTTATGTAAAAATAAAGACGGGATTTTCCATTATTATGGAAAACGGAGGACTATATGAAAATAATTAATCTTATCGGAGGAGCGAAGTACCGACTGAAAGAAGTTTTTTCTTCAGCCGGCGCGTGGTTTGCCGCGTTAAATCCCGTAAAGGTAACGGCGCTGATCGTGATCAATTGTTTTCTTTTAACTTCCGTTTACGGGCAGGGAGTCGCGGCCTTAATTGAAGATTCGCGCGAGAATCGGCAGTTTAACCAGATTTTTGAAGATTTTACATTGCCGTATTCATACGGAAAAATAACTTCTTCCAGCTTTTCTGGAAGCGACACCGTTGTAATAAATATTCAGGATTTGCATTCCCATGCCGGAGTTCAAAAAAATATAAGTAAAATTATTGAAACTTTCGATAAAAAATTCGGAGTAAGTAAAGTTTATCTTGAAGGCGCGTACGGAGAAGTAGACACTTCGTGGCTGACTGCAGTAAGCAATACGGAACTCGGAAACAAGATATTGGACGCCATGCTTGAAAGCGGAAGACTTACCGGAGCCGAGTATTATTCGGCTGTAAGCGGCCGTCCCAACGTTATAAAAGGTTTGGAAAATAAAGATGAATATCTTCAAAATTTAAAGAGATTCGGATCTCTTTTGGAAAGCCAAAGCGATATAAACATGGTTTTAGACAGCATGTCCGAAGATATGCAAAGGCTAAAATCAATATACCATAACAGACAACAGAAAAAGATTGATGAACTTTCCATGCAGTACGGCAAAGGACAGATAGAACCGAGAAGATACTTTGCGCTTTTATACAGACATACGGATAAGCTTGGCATAGATATAGAAAAATATGAGAATATTAACGCATACAAAGAGCTCTTGGCCGTCGAAAAAAGACTTGATTATAAAAGAGTTTCCGTAGAGCTGAACGCTTTTGTATTAAAATTGAAAGAATTTCTTCCGTTTTCCGCGTATAAAATGATTTTGGACAGCACCAACAATTTTTCCGAAGCCGACAAACTGTACATATACCTCATGAAAATTTCTAAAGAATATGACCTTGATCTTCAAATCAATTATTCTCATCTGTATCAATTTTTTAATTATATAGAGCTCAGCCAGAAAATCAACCCCTTGGAATTGATCAAAGAGGAGCAGAAGCTTACCGAAGAAATAAACGATAGATTTTCGACTAATGCAAGCGAAAGGGAAGTGGTGTTTTTGACGGGTTTCCATAAATATTACAGGGACTTTTTATCAAGCAAAATAACTTCCGACGATTATGCGTACTATGAAGCAAATAAAGATGAGTTCAAAAGGATGTGGGTAAAATATATAGACAACAAAAAGCTTGCCATGCTTAGCGAGTACGAAAATCTTGCGGAAGATTTTTATACCGTTAATATGGACAGAAATAAATATTTCTTTGACAATATAGACGGCTTGGAAAATGCCGGAAATACGGCGTCTTCATATGGGCAGGACAGCGCGGAAAAAATAATCAACAGCCTTAAAGACGCTAAAAACATATATGCGGTGGTAACCGGAGGTTTCCATACGCAGGGCGTTTCGGATTATCTTGCCGCTCACGGAATATCGACGATAGTGATAACCCCGAATGTTGCCGACGGCCTCGAGTTTGCCGAAGAAAAATATTATCAGATCGCAAAAGAACAAAGCAAAGTATTGTTTAACGCTTTGGCTCCTCTGAATATAACACAGTTTCTGCTGGATGCTCTTAAAATTGATGACGGTGTCAGGACGGCGGCGGACGCTTATTCGGCTTTAGCAAACGCGCTTGCAGGGAAAGACTCGCTGGATGAGAATAATATCAGTGAGATTAAAACAAAACTGAATACTCTGTTAAAGGCGATTCAGAATGCTCAGAACATTGACTCATCAAAATTAAATGATGAGGAGAGGGAGCGTATATCCAAAATAATGGAAGTAAGAGAAGTAGAAATGTATTACAGCAGTTCGGACGATAATATAATATTGAATATAGACAGAGAAAAAAAAATAGACGGCAAAATAAAAACAGATTCTTCCTTTTATGTTTATGACAAAGACAATAAAAAATTTGTCGGTATAAAAGAAGCGCCGCGCGAGAAGTCGGTTAAAAGCGGAAGACCTATAAGAATTGTTTCTTCGGCAGTTTTTGCAGTTTTAGTTGCTACTGCTCTGTTTGCTTCTTCGGTAGCATTTCCGGTGTTGCCGATCGTTGTAGGATTGGCGGCATTGATACCAGGCAGTTTCTTCGGATTTTCGGTTTATGAAGCTTATCAAATAAAAAGAGATAACGAAATAGCTAAATCTTCTATGGTCGAAAGCGATGTTGAAAGAGAGGAGCTTAGACTGTTGGAGAAAATGAGAGACGTATTGCCTCATGATTTGTATTCCAGACTTTTGTCAAGAATGATAAAACCTCAGTTTCCAATCAGCAGATTTGAGGCTCTTTCCGCAGCTGCATCTGATATTGAAACTTTGATGTATGATTCCGACAAATTAATAAGATCTGCTGCCAATACTTCCGAAAAAAAAGAAACAAGAAGAAAAAAACTTATGGGAAATGCCGCTTCAAAAAGAGCGCAAGCTGACGAAATTTTGAAGGAAATAAACATTGATTACGATTTAAATATAGAAAATCTCGGAGAACTGCAGAATTACCTGTCTGATATGCTGTCCGAAGGCGTTGACGATGAAGAAATGGCAATGTATTTTGGAAGTGCTGGTGATGAAGAAACGGAAGGAAAAAAAGCGATACATTTAAATTACCGCCTGCTCAATGACATGTTTTTTAAGAATGCTGATAAAGTAACAAATAAAAGGCTTCTTGAGGTATTCGTAAGACATGAACTTAGGCATGCTGATTATGCCGAGAAAGCCAGATCAGGCGCTTCTTTTGCGAAGTTTGTTACGGCGCTTCCATGGCTTGAAGAATTGGTCGTATCAGCAGGAGATTTGCCGAGCTTTATATCTACGTTTACGGCTCCGTTGAAAAACTGGTTTGCTTCTTTAAGAAGCGGTTTTTCGGAATTTCTGTTCGGAGTTTTGGCAGGTTTAGCTAAGCGCACAGTAGGGGCAGCAATAAGTGAAAATGATAAACAGAAAATAAAACAAGCTTGGGAAGATTTAGATAGAGCGTATGAACAGATAATTCTTGACCGATTTGGTACGGAAGTAGACGGACGTATAATTAATAGAGAAGAGTTAATAGGAGAAAATAGCCAGACTGCTCGTCAGCTGAAAGCATCTGACGATGTAGCATGGCTAAGTTATATAGAAGTTGTGCCTACCAGCGGCGGTAAGAGCAATATCGGAGATTTAGCGTCTGCTAAAATTTTAGCAGCGGAAGCTATTTTAGGACGCAATGCAGGTATTTTTTATTCTTCGGCAAAAGAAAATCTTATTATAAGGGATTTAGAAAATAGAGCCAAATTTTTAAATAGCCCAGAAATTCTTCGTATATTGAAAAAAAATGGCGTTAGTACTCAAGAGGTTCAAGGTGCTGAAGACGGTCAAGGGATTTTGCTTGGTTATTTAAGACCAAGTATAGAACAAGCTGTTGCATATGCCGCGGATGGAAGTAAGGTCGAAGCTCTAAAGTCGGATTTGTATAAAAACGCCCATATTGTCGGCGCGGGATATAGCACAGGCGTTTGGGATTATGAAGATACGATGTTTCCTAAAGATGGATTTGTAGGACAAGACGCTAAACAAAGAATTGCAATGTTTGACGAAGCCCATACATTGATTGATGCGTTAAAGCAGTCTTATGTAAAATCAAGCGGAAAATTAAAAAGGCCGGGACTGATTGCTTTTCAAAGAGAAGTTCTGGACTTTGTTGATGCTGCCAGTTTGAAAAAAGGCGATAACAAAGATAACAAAGATTATACAATAGAAGGCTCAAGAGCAAAACTCTCGGATACAGCGAATAGAAGATTAAGAAGCGAGTATAAAAAAGCTGCTTTTAGAACGGAAGCGTTTACGGAACAGGATTTTATAGAACAAGTTGAAAATTTCTTGTCTGCAAGGTTTGCGATAAATTTAGATGAAGATTATTCTTTAGATACAGGCAAAGTCTTTAAAATAGGAAGTAAATATTTGACTGTCAGGAAAACTGAAAGAGATTCTGATGATTTGTTTGGCGTTATTGAGTTTGAGGGCGAAACTTTGACTTTCCCTATTGAATTCCCTGAGGGCGCGCCAATAAGTTATGATCAATTGAATGAGAAAATAATAGAGGATAACCTTCACATATTGATTTATTATCTTAATCACTTTTCAAAGGATAAAGAAGAGTCAGTATCAAAAGAAATAGAAAAATTTATTACAAGTATTGGTAGTATCAATGAAAAAGAAAAAAGTGTTGTTATTGTTGTTGATAAAAAAACGCGTGTTTCCGAAATAGCTGCGCAAAAAGACTATGTAAGGTTAATAGATACGACATCGGGACAATCCAGCGCTTCAAGCGTATGGGGCAGAGGCTTGCAGTCTGCGGTTGAACTTGTCCTTGAAAAAGATAATAAAGCAAATTTTTACGGGCAATATTCCCAAGAAACATCTGTTGAAAGCAAGTATTCTTTGAAAAATTGGTTAAAAACTTTTGTCGGCATAACTGGTTTTACAGGGACACCTATGACGCAAGCGTTTAATAGAAGTTTAAAGGGGATATTCAGCGGATTTAAATATGCTGATCCTGATTCTCAATACGGCGCTTCACCTACAAGAGCAGGTCCTGAAATTTTTGATACGCATGGCGAACGCAGAAATGCGGTTCTTGAAGATGCATCAAGATACAGAATTGCGGCAATGAGAGCGGGCGTTGTGCCTAATGTTTTGGCTATTTTTGATTCTGTTGACGAAGTGGCAAAAGCGAAAAGCGAGCTTAGCGTCGGTTTTTCAATAAGAGATGATTTGGTTATAACTATTGACGGTGCTAATGATAGCGATGATGATATAGTTAAAAAATTGGCCGTTATTGAGCAAAATCCCCAAGCAGGGTACATAGTGCTTGCGACAAATATAGTGTCTATAGGAGTGGATGTGCCTGTGTATGCAGTTCTTAATGCCGCTGCAGAAAAACAGGATGCGGAAGCAAAAAAACAATTAAGAGATAGAACCGCAAGAATTTCAAAAGGCATCAAAAACGTAGGTATTTCAAAAGATTATTACAGCATGGAAGGGATAGAAGAAAATGATTATACGAAACCTATTATTGCTAAATTGAGAGCTCAATCTTCAAAAACAAAAAAAGCACGTTTTATAGACGGCGGAAGATTTGAGTTAGACGGAGATGGCGCTCTTTTGTCAAACGATGATAAAACTTTAAATCAGGATGCTGAAAAATATAGAGAATTGTTTGAATCTTTGCTAATTGACAATGATAGAGATAAGCTTTCGGAGTCCGGAGTGGATGTCGCGGATTATCTTACGGCTGTACTTTCCGAACAAAGCTTGCAGTCTTCCGAAAATATGGCTGCAAGCGCCGAAAGAGATGCCCGTATTTTAGATCAATTTTCGGCAGAAGCGAAATTATTCCAAACTAATTCCTGGCAAGTTAAATATTTCGGTAAAAATTTGTCGGACTCCGATTATGAAAAAATCGGAGAACTATTAGCTTCTTCAGCTTCACAAGAAGGTAAAATATCAGCTTCACAAGAAAGTAAAATAGCGGAAGGTAAAGAGTATATTGAAAATATCAGGCAGCAAATTTATGATGAAATAATCGCTGCGAAAAATTTATATTTATCAACCGATGAAGATTTTGATGCTTCTATAAATTATGGAGTTTTTAAGAATTCAATAGCGTCATTCTTATTAGGTTCTGTTGAAATAACCGCGGATACGGAAAAAATTATAAATAAATATAGATTATTTGACAATGCGGCGGCTAAAATTGCGGCTAAATCGCTGAAAAGTTTGCAAGTTGGGCAAGATGATAAAGTTTTACAGTTATTAAAAGTTCTAAATATTTCCCAATCTAAGGTAAATTCTTCTTATGTAAAAAATCCTATTAAAAGAGCCATACATTCTGCTTATTCGGTTTTTTTAAACGCTTTAAGTAAGTTTTTCCCGATGGGAATAAATATGTTGGTCGGCGGAAGCATAGTCGGCTTATTATTTGCGTCGCTTTCAATGTCGGGCTTTCTGGGATCTGTTTTAGCTGGCATTGCAATGCCTATAATGGCTATTACCGGTTTTTTTACGGCTATGCCTTTAGTCGCTCTTGTAGCTTTAGGGGTTGCTTTAATTGCCGGAATCATTATTTTAAGCGGATATGTAAAAAAAATTCAGGAAGGCATATCTGCCCAAGATGCTCAAAGTATAGCCGAGTACAAGGTTAGCGGCGATTCCAAATTAGCAAAAACCGCAACTTCAGCAACAATTAATAAAATATTGTTATCTCTGTCAAAAATGCCCGTATATATGGGATTATTGTCTATTGTTGCGGGCGTATTAACAGGCGGAGCGCCATTGGTTGCCGCGGGAGTGTTATTTGCGATTGTAGGAGTTGTTTCTTCGGTAGCGCTGATAGTTAAAAATCGTAGTGTTTTAGAAAATAAAAAAGTGACGCTGGAAACCGTAAAAAGTTCAAAGAAAAATAGTTTTGGTCTTGGTCTTGCAGCAGGAGTTGCGGCTATTATTCCTATTGCCATTTTTGGCATTTCTATTTTTCCTGTTTTAGCGGCTTTTGGAATTTTTGCCGTGTTTTTAGGAATTAAATATATAAGCGATAAAATTGCAGGAAACGGTTTAGGCTTCAAAGAATATTTTAAATCTGTGGATACGCTGATAACTGCAGGCGGAGCAGTATTGTCAGCTGCGGTTGGCAGTCTTATATTATTTAAAGTTATTGTGTTAAGCGCTGTCGTAGTTTCGGCTGCCGCAAGCGGTATTTTATTAGCATTAATTGGTCTTGGAGTTGTAGGATATATAATTTATACAATTTATAAATCCAAGTCAGACAGTCCTTTAGTCGCAAAGTTTAAATCTGTTGTAGAAGAAAATTCTTTATTTAACAAAATAAAATCGTCTAAATTAGTTAGATTTCTTAAACCTGTTACAGCGTCAGCTTTTGGTATTGCCATTACATACGGGGTTATGCTTTTTTCAGGATTTGCGGCAATAGGATTGCCTTCAATATTAGTTGCAGTTGTAATAGGCCTGATTTTTACAGGATTGGCAAGTAATGCTAAAACAAAAAAAGCGTCTATGTACACAGCTACCATTTTAAGCATATCATTGACTGTGATGCACAAAACCACCAACATTGCTTACGCAGAGGAAGATACTTCAACTGAAACGGAGCAGACGCAGCAAGAAGCGCCGGAAGTTCAGCAACAGCAACCGGAGCAGACGCAGCAGCAAGCGCCGGAAGTTCAGCAACAGCAACCGGAGCAGACGCAGCAGCAAGCTGATGTGCAAGAACTTCAGAGTGCCGAAGCGGCCGTAGAAGTTATTGAAGAAGAAAAGGCTCCTGATGTTGATCCTGCCGAAGAAGAAGCGAGAGAACTTGACGAAGCTTTCAACGAATTAAAAGCAAGAATAAATCGTACCGGATATAGCGATTATTTTCCATCAGATGATCAATTGAAAACGATGCTTAAGAATAGCGGATTTAATGTGGATACGGTATTTAACAATACTGATAGGGATGCAAAAGCAGCGTATGACAAAGCCAATGCAACTGCTGAATCTGAAACACCGCAAACATCCGCTGAAGGAACGCCAACACAAGCGCCGACAGAAACGTCTGCGGCCCCTGCGCCTACTGAAGAAGTGCCTGCTACTCCTGCACAGACCGAAACACCGGTAGCAACGCCTGAGTCAACGGAAACGCCAACAGAAGAATCTGAAGGTTTGACTGCTGAAGAAACTGGAGGAGATATAAGGTTAACCGCGGATCAGGTGCCGTCAGAGCTTAGAGCGATAGCAGGAAACAATGATGTATATAAAGAAGCCGGCACAGATTATCTATATGTATTAAGCAATAGCAATGA
>WRNH01000034.1 GCA_009776745.1 Endomicrobiia bacterium
CCAACGGCATTCCCGTAGCTTGCGTGGCTGTCGGTAAGGCAGGAGCGGTGAACGCGGCGATTCTTGCGGCGCAGATCATTTCCGTATCAGACGATTCTTTGAAAGAGAAACTGTTACAGCACAGAAAACAGATGGCGGAATCTGTTGTAAAAAAAGATTTGAAGATTCAAAAAGAAGGGATAGATTCTTATATCGAAGGAATGAAAAAATAATGGCAAAAGTTATCTTAGATTCAAAAGCCGTAAGTAAAGCGATAAAAAATATCGCGAAAGAAATATTCAAAAGTAATAAAAATATAGCCGATCTTGCGTTTATAGGCATACATACGAAAGGCGTTTTTATAGCTCAAAGAATTGTCAGGGAAATTTCAGAGATTGCGAAGTTTAATCCGGATTACATACCGTTCGGCACTCTTGATATCACTCTTTACAGAGATGATTTGGACGATTTCGATTTGGACATGCCCGTCATAAAAGATACGATCATCCCTTTTGACATAAGCCAGAAAAATATAATTTTGGTAGACGATGTTTTGTATACCGGAAGGACAGTGCGCGCGGCATTGGATGTTTTGACGGATTTCGGAAGGCCTAAATGCATACAGCTTGCCGTTTTAGTCGACAGAGGTTTCAGAGAGCTGCCTATTGAGGCAAATTATATAGGCGTTAAACATGAAAGCAAAGAGAATATAAAAGTAGAGTGCACAGAGATAGAAAAAGAGGATAAAGTAATTATTTTAAAATAACATATAAGAAGAGGAAAACATGTCTCTTAACCGCAAGGATTTGCTTGGTTTGGAACATTTTGACAAGAAGGATCTTCAAACAGTTTTGGATTCCGTTAAACCTTTTAAAAGCCTTTTTACAAGATCCGTTAAAAAAGCGCCGACTCTTATAGGAAAAACGGTTGTAACTCTTTTTTATGAACCCTCCACAAGAACAAGAACATCATTTGAAATTGCCGCAAAAAGACTTTCCGCCGACGTTGTAAACATTGCCGTAAACACTTCAAGCGTAGTCAAGGGTGAAAGCCTGATAGATACCGGAAAAACAATGGAAGCGATGAAAGCCGATTACATTATTATCAGGCATTCTCTTGCCGGCGCTCCCGACGTGCTTGCCAGAAATCTGAACGCTTCGGTAATCAATGCCGGCGACGGATTTCACGAACATCCGACGCAGGGGCTTTTGGATTTATACACAATGTATGAAAAAAAGAAAAAAATTGCAGGGCTTAAAGTTTTGCTTGTCGGCGATATTTTACATTCAAGGGTCGCAAAATCAAATATATGGGCTTTAACAAAAATGGGGGCAGAAGTTGCCGTAGCGGGTCCTCCGACGCTCATCCCTCCGGCAATCGCCGATTTGGGAGTAAAAATTTATTATAATCTTGACGAAGCGATCAGAAATGCCGACGTCGTAAATATATTAAGAATACAGCTTGAACGCCAGCAGGAAAATTTATTTCCTTCGGTGCACGAGTATGTTGAACTTTATCAGGTAACGAAAAAAAGGCTGGGGCTTGCAAAACCGGATGTCATGATAATGCATCCGGGACCGATGAACAGGGGAATAGAAATCGCTTCGGAAGTAGCCGATAGCCCTGCCGCGGTTATAAACGAGCAGGTTACAAACGGAATTGCCGTCAGAATGGCGGTATTATATTTGTTGACTCCAAACGGAACGGCCATAAAACAGGTGAGGAAAAATGCGTCTTCAAATTAAAAATGTCAGAATAATAGATCCGTCTCAAAATCTGGATAAGACCGGCGATTTGTTTGCCGAAAACGGAAAGATCGTATCAAAACTTTCAGGCGCGGCAGATACGGTTGTCGACGGCGAAGGTAAAATCGCTTCGCCAGGATTTATCGACGCGCACGCCCATTTGAGAGAACCCGGGCAGGAAGGCAAAGAAACGATTTACAGCGGCACAAGATCGGCCGCGCGCGGCGGAATAACAACGGTTTTGTGCATGCCGAATACAAAACCCGTCGTTGATAATGCGCCGACAGTAGAATTTATTTTGCTTAAAGCCCAAAAAGAAGGTCTTGTAAACGTTTTTCCTGTAGGCTGTGCGACTAAAGGATCTTTAGGCGCGGAGCTTTCGGAAATAGGAGTGCTTAAAAAAGCGGGGATCGTTGCCGTCAGCGACGACGGTTTGCCGGTTTCAAATTCTCAGATAATGCGGCGCACTTTAGAATATACGAAAATGTTTAAACTTCCCGTTATTTCTCACAGTGAAGACAAAGAGCTGAGTATGAACGGCGTTATGAATGAAGGGAAGAATTCCATGATTTTAGGTTTAAGGGGAATTCCCCGTCAGGCCGAAGAAGTTATGGTAAGCCGCGATATTATGCTTGCGGAGCTTACCGGAGGATATCTTCACATTGCCCACGTTTCGACCGAAGGCTCTGTCGAGCTTGTGAGGCAGGCGAAAAAGAAAGGTTTAAATGTTACCGCGGAAACCTGCCCTCATTATTTTTCTTTGACGGATGATGTTGTAAAAGTTTATGACGCTAATACAAAAATGAATCCTCCTTTAAGGGAAGCCAGGGATGCCGAAGCCATAAAAAGAGGACTTGCCGACGGAACGATAGACTGTATTGCGACCGACCACGCGCCGCATACGGAAGAAGAAAAAAACAAAGAGTTCGATTTGGCGCCGTTTGGAATAATCGGATTTGAAACGATGCTTGGCCTTGTTCTAAACGAGCTTGTAGATAAAAATGTTTTAACGTTTAACGAGGCCATAGCTAAAATGTCGACAAATCCCGCGAGAATTTTTAATCTTGAAGGAAGAGGTTCTTTCCAAGAGGGAAGCCATGCCGACATTACGATAATAGATACGGAATATTCTTATGAATTTAATAAAGAAAACATATTGTCAAAAAGCAAAAATTCGCCGTTTTTAGGAAGAAAATTTAAAGGCGGAGCAGTAATGACAATAGTCGCGGGAGAAATAGTTTGGTCGCTAAAAGACGGGATAAAGACTGCAAAATAATATCGAACAGAGAAATTTGTTCCGGTTATTATGAGCTTAAAATAAAATCGCCTTTACTTGCCGGTCAATGCGTTCCAGGACAGTTTTTTATGCTGACGGTTCCGGGCGTTTTTTTGCGCCGTCCGTTAAGCGTATACGATGCCAAAAACGGCATTATTTCTTTTTTGTACAAGGTCGTCGGCAAAGGCACTAAAATATTATCTGAAATGAAATCCGGAGAGATAAAAATATTAGGCCCTCTCGGCAGCGGTTATCCTTTAACTCCACTCTCCAAACTTCAAACTCCAAACTCTGTTATAGTTGCCGGTGGCACAGGCATAGCCTCAGTACATTTTTTAGCGTCAAAATTAAGACGCAAAGGAACTCTTTTCTACGGAGCAAAAACAAAAAAAGATTTATTATGTTTAGATAAATTCAAAAAAATAGGCTGGAAAATAATCGTTTCCACCGAAGACGGCTCAAAAGGGCATAAGGGGTTTATTACAAAACAGTTTGAAGAGTGGAGTGTGAAGAGTGGAGTGAACGGCAATAACGGCGATGCAGGGATGCGAAGATGCGCAGATGCAAAGCAACGGCAAAATTCCCGGGGTGGAACGGGGTGGTTAAAAGAGGGCAAGGAGGGTATGCCGTTTTCAGTTAACTCCACCATCCACTCTTCAAACTCCACACTTTTATACGTCTGCGGACCGACGCCGATGATAAAAGCAGTTTTAGAGATAGCTAAGGAAAACAATATAAACGGATATGTTTCTCTTGAAGAAAAAATGGCCTGCGGCATAGGCAATTGCCAGGGTTGCGCGGTAAAGATTAACGGCGTCAATAAAATGACATGCAAAGACGGTCCGGTATTTAAGATTGAGGAGATTGATTTAATTTAAGTGTGAAGTTTGGAGTGTGGAGAGTGGAGTTATCGTGTTTCGGCTGCTGTCGTCATTGCGGGCTTGACCCGCAATCTAATTAGGTTTTCGCGGAGGCTGCACCTCAGCGAAAACACAGTAACTCCACTCTCCACACTCCAAACTCCACACTATATTCGGAGTTGTTATGAACCCTGATTTGAGCGTAAATTTTGCGGGAATAAAATTGAAAAATCCGGTGCTTACGGCTTCGGGGACTTTTGGGTACGGTTATGAACTTGCCGATTTGATTCTTTTAAAAAGGCTCGGCGGGATTGTTACGAAAACTATAACTTTTGAACCCCGTTCGGGCAATCCTCAGCCGAGGATTGCCGAAGTCGAAGGCGGTATGCTTAATACGATAGGACTTCAGAATATCGGCGTTAAAGCTTTTGTCGGAGAACCGCTTGAGAAACTTTCTAAAATCGGAGTTCCTGTTTTTGTAAGTATAGCCGGTTCAACTGCCGATGATTATTTCAAAATCGCTGAAATTCTTGCAGGATATAAAGAAATAGCAGGGATTGAATTAAATTTGTCGTGCCCTAACTTAAAGAAAAAACTTATTTGTCATGATTTGCCGTTGATGAAGGATATTATTAGAAGGGTAAAGAAAGCAAGCAGAGTTCCTGTTATTGCAAAACTTTCTCCGCTTGTCGCAGATATAGGAGAGTTGTCTCTTGAGGCTCAAAAATCCGGAGCAGATGCAATAACTTTGACAAACACTTATCCGGCAATGGCAATAGACGTAAAAACTTTTAAGCCTAAACTTTCGACGATTAAAGGCGGAATGTCAGGCGCTTGTGTTAAGCCTATGTCAATAAGATGCGTTTACGACGCGTATCGGGTTTTAAAAATTCCCATAATCGGCTGCGGCGGAATGATGACCGGCGAAGACGCGGTTGAGTTTATGCTTGTCGGCGCAAAAGCCGTAAGCGTTGGCACGGCAAGTTTGCTTGAGCCGGAATGTCTTATAAAGATAATTGACGGAATCGGGAAAATATTAAAAGAAAAACGGATAAAATCCGTTAAAGAAATAATTGGAAAGATGTTATAGCAAAAAAAAGAGTGAAGAGTGAAAAGTGAAGAGTGAAGATACGGCAAAAACAGATCTGTTGCAGTATCTCCACTCTTCACTCTCCACTTTCCACTCTGCCGTTAAAGAGGTTTGTAATGAATAAGACAATTTTAGCATTAGATGTTTATGATTTTAAAAAAGCGGAGAAACTTGTTAAAGACACAAGTCCGTATATCGATATTTTTAAAGTCGGTCCTATACTGTTTTTGCAGTCCGGCAAAGAAATAGTTAAAATGATAAAGGACAATGGCAAGGAAATTTTTTTGGATTTAAAATTTCACGATATACCTGCTACCGTGCAGCGTTCAATTGAGTCCGCGAAAGATTTAGGCATATACAGTCTGACTGTCCATTCCGTCGGAGGAGAAGAGATGTTAAAAGCCGCTGCCGCGGTCAAAGACAGACCTAAAATCTGGGCGGTGACTGTTTTAACAAGCCAGACGACAACGCCTGATGAAGTTATTAAAAGGGCGAAGCTTGCGAAGTCATGCGGAGTTGACGGCGTTATTTCGTCTCCGCTTGAAATAGAATTGGTAAAAAAAGAATGCGGCAAAGATTTTAATGTCGTAACTCCTGGCATACGTCCGGCAAAAGCCAACGACGATCAAAAAAGAGTTGCGACGCCGGAAGCGGCAGTTCAGGCCGGCGCTGATTTTATAGTAGTCGGAAGGCCGATCTTGGAAGCCGCAGATCCGGCTGAAGCGGCAAAAAACATAAACGACAGAGTGAAAAGTGTAGAGTGAAGAGTGAAGATACGGCAAAGTCGCTGTGTTGTCTGCGGGGGACAAAGTTTCCCGCAGGGTGACAAATAGGTTTCGGCAGGGATTTTGTCCCGCCGAAAACACAATAACTCCACACTCCACTCTTCAAACTTCACACTTAAAACACGGGGTATTTTACAAATGGATCAAAATGAAATCAAAGAATTATTTAAAAAAAATAACGCTCTTTTAAGCGGGCATTTTTTGCTGTCTAGCGGATTGCATTCCGATACGTATTTTCAGTCGGCATTGATTTTACAGCATCCCAAAGAAGCCGAAAAACTTGCGCTGGAGCTTGCGAAACAAATAAATGAAAAAAATATAAAAATTGACGCAGTGGTATCTCCTGCTATGGGCGGCGTAATAATCGGGCACGAAGTTGCAAGGGCGCTTGGCGTAAGAGCAATATTTACCGAGAGAGTCGACGGGAAAGTAATCTTGAGAAGAGGATTTTCGATCAACAAAGACGAAAAAGTTATAGTTGTCGAAGACGTTATAACTACGGGACTTTCAACAAAGGAAGTTATGGATTATATTGTTCCTATGGGCGCGAATGTCGTTGCCGTGGCTTCGCTTGTTGACAGAAGCGCGGGTAAAGTTGATTTCAGCGTGCCGAAAATTTCTTTATTGAGCATTGAAATAAAAAGCTGCAATGCTGAAGAATGTCCTTTGTGCAAGTCCGGAAGCATTGCTGTCAAACCGGGAAGCAGAAAATAATTTAGTGCGTGCCAATAGCTGTATTTTATGCTAGAATATATTATGTTTTAGAAACGAATATTGTTTATTACGGGTTTTTTAAGATAAAAATTAAGAAATAAGGATATTTTAAAGGCGGTGAAGATATGGAAAATAAGGAAATTATTGAATCGTTGGACAGACTTTTAGCCCAAATTGATGTTCTTAAAGCCGAAAGCGGACCTAAATCAAACGATTTTATCAAATGGGTAAGAGAAGTAAAACAATTTATTGAGAAAGCGTTTGGCTCGGATTATCCGCAGCTTAGAGCTTTTAAGAAAATTGATTATTATCCTAAGCAGTTTGATATTCTTTCATCCGAATCCGCGTTCAAAAAAGCCTGGATTGAAGGTTTGATGCAGGCAAAAGCTATTTTGGAAGGCATTAGAGCAATTGTGTCAGGAATTCCTATTGAGGAAAAAAATGTTGCTCAAGAGAATGCGCCGACCGAAGAAATTCAAAATGTTTCGGAAAAAATTGAAAATCCTCCCGTTATTGAACTGAAAACCGAACCGGTCAAAGAAACTGCCCCTAAAGAAAACAAAGTAAAACCCGAAGAGAAAAAGCAGGAAGCAAAGGAAACAAAGGAAGTAAAAAAAGAATCTTCCGCGCCTGAAAAGAGAGAATCTCCGGTAAAAGGGAAAAAAATTCTTCTTGTAGATATTGACGAAGAAAAATTAAATGCGAATATCTTCACTTTTATAAAAAAGATGGGATATGAGCCTGTTGTTGTGGATCATGATACCGAGGGAGATATTTTTGTAACGGACATTCTTACAAATTCGACGGACGGTGATCCTGCTTTCGCTATAGTTCACTGGAAAGGACATATCGAGTCTTCCGGCATAAAGCTCCCTAAACCTTGCGTTATATTCAGCACCGGATATTATGTCGCAAAACTTACAAGTAAAAAGGTTTTGATAATTTGCCATGACGACATAGATTGTTATGACGAAAATTACAGCGGATTAAATTTTCTCGTTATCGACAACATATGGGAACTTATGGAATTGAAGCTGGCCAGAGAAATGGATGCCGCGGGTTTAAATATTGATTTCAATTTCTTAAAAAAGAAATAAGATTTTCAAATAAAATATAAAATATAAAAAGTAAAATATAAAATATTAACGGTAAAAACACACACTTCTCATTTTTTATATTTTACTTTTTATATTTTATGCAGGTAAAAAAATGAAAAAGATAGCTGTTTTGGTTTCAGGAGGCGGATCCAATATGCAGGCTATTATTGATTCGTCTAAAAACGGAGTTTTGCGCGGACTTGCGGAAGTTGTTTTAGTCGTTTCCAATAAATGCGGCGCGTATGCTTTGGAACGCGCGGTAAAAGAAAATATAAAATCGGTCTGCATCGAAAGAAAAAAATTTAAAGACGACTTTTCTTATAACGACGCTATTTTGAAAGAATTGAAAAACAGTCATGCCGACATAGTGTGCCTAGCCGGATATATGAGGATCGTAGGAACAAATATCATAAATGCGTATCATAACAGAGTTTTAAACATTCATCCTGCGCTTTTGCCTAAATACGGCGGCAAGGGAATGTACGGACATTTTGTGCATCAGGCGGTTCTTGACGGCAGGGAAAAACAGTCCGGCGCGACGGTTCATTTTGCCGACGATAATTATGATACCGGCAAAATGATTATGCAGAAAGAAGTTCCGGTTTTTAAAGATGACACGCAGGAAAGTCTTGCTAAAAGAGTTTTGGAAACGGAACATAAAATTTATCCTTTGGCAATAAAAAAAGTCATAGAAAAAGGCAGGTAAAATATAAAATATAAAAAGTAAAAAAGGGCACATAAATGCCGTTAATGGCGTACATTTTATTTTTTATATTTATATAGCTAAAACGGGAGTTGAAAATGATACAGCGTTATACAAAACCTGAAATGGCCGCTGTTTGGTCGGATGAGAACAGATTTCAGAAGATGCTGGAAGTCGAGATTTTTGCGGCGGAAGCTATGTCGAAACTCGGCATTGTTCCAAAAAAGGCGGTTGAAACCATAAAGAAAAAAGCGAAAATTAATGTCAAAAGAATTAATGAAATCGAATTAGTTGTTAAGCACGACGTAATAGCTTTTTTAACTGCTGTTGCGGAAACTGCGGGGACTGACGGCAGATTTTTGCATCTCGGAATGACCTCTTCCGACGTTTTAGATACGGCGACCGGCGCGCAGCTCAGACAGTCGACGCTGCTTTTGATAGCGGAAGCTAAAAAACTTGCCGCATTAACGGCAAAACTCGCCAAAAAATATAAAATGACTCCCGTTATGGGCAGAACGCACGGCGTTCACGCCGAACCCATGACATTCGGTTTAAAAGCGGCTTCGTGGTATTGTGAAATAGAAAGAAATATCAAAAGGCTGGAAATCGTTCTTGAGGCCGTAAGTTACGGAAAAATATCCGGAGCCGTCGGAACAATGGCGCATTTAAACCCTAAAGTAGAGGCATATGTCTGTAAAAAAATGGGTTTAAAACCCGAGCCCGTTTCAACGCAGATCGTTCCGAGGGACAGGCACTCGGTTTACTTTTCAGCATTGGCGCATTTAGGCGCTGCTCTTGAAAGGATCGCGACGGAAGTCAGGCATCTCCAAAGAACCGAAGTTGCTGAAGCCGAAGAGCCTTTTTCGGAAGGACAAAAAGGTTCGTCGGCAATGCCGCATAAAAGAAATCCCATAATTTCCGAAAATATATGCGGTCTGGCAAGACTTTTGAGAGGATACGCGCTGACCGCGATGGAAAACATAGCTTTATGGCATGAAAGAGACATAAGCCATTCTTCGACTGAAAGAATAATGCTTCCGGATGCGTCTTTAGCGGTACACTATATGCTTGTAAGGATGCAGACGCTGATTTCCGGTCTCAATGTTTATCCTGAAAATATGCTGGCAAATCTCGATAAAACCAAAGACATTATTTTTTCCGGAACTCTTCTTTTATCTCTTGTTAATAAAGGTCTTACGAGAGAAAAGGCTTATGCCATGGTTCAGGCTGCGGCTTTTGACGCGAGAGAAAATAAAATTTCTCTTGCGGAAGCGTGCATGAGAAGCGACGGTATGAAGAAATATCTTCTTGCTGCGGAAATCAGAAGAGCTTGCGACGTGAAATCTCAGTTTAAAAATGTTGATTTTATTTTTAGAAGAACGTTTAAAAAATAAGAGTGAAAAGTTAAGAGTGAAGAGTGGAGATAAGGTGTTTTCACAGTACCAAGTCTATCGAAAACTTGTTAATAAGTTTCGTCAGAGACTTTGTCCCTGACGAAACACAATATCTTCACTCTCCACTCTTCACTTTTCACTCTGATGTTAAAAAGGATTAAATAATGATCGGTCAAAAAGCAAAGTATCATCTTCAAAACGACGGGACTTTTGTAATTGAGAACTATAATCATGCGCCGGCTTTTTCTAGTTTTTTTCCGGGCATTGCGGGGCTTAAAGGGATTCCGATGTGGGCTTTTTACGTCAACAGAGCGCAGGGGATCGCTTCGTTTGGCATAAAAAATAAAAATTATTCGATAATGGAATTTTATCCGGCTAATACTTCTTACAGCCTTGTTCCGGCTTTTGGTTTTAGAACTTTTCTTAAAATAAAAAAATCCGGCAAAATCACTAACTACGAAGCTTTTGCAGTAAATCCGTGTTATGACGTTAAACAGACGATGTATATAAATTCCTGCGATATGGCAATTGAAGAAATCAACGAAACTTTGGGCATCAAAACGACGGTAAGATATGCTACGCTGCCGAATGAACCGATAGCTGCAATTATAAGAGCTGTGAGCGTTGAAAATATATCCAAAGCCGATTTGGATATAGAAATTGCCGACGGTATGCCTAAACTTATACCCTATTATGTTAATCAGTGGGCGCAAAAGTTTATGAGTACGACCATACAGGCTTGGACTACCGTCGATAATTTTGAAGAAACCGGAAGTCCTTTTTTTCGTTTAAAAGTCGATACTGCCGACAGCGCCGAAGTCGTTGAAATTAATGAAGGTAATTTTTATTTCGGTTATGCCGTAAACGCTAAAAAAGTAAAAAAGACAAATATTGTTATAAATCCCGAAGTTTTGTTCGGAAGCGATTTAAGTTTTGGATATCCTCAGAACTTTTTTTCATACGAAAAACCTTTTAAATATCCGAAAAGCCAGTTTGCTTCAAATAAATATCCTTGCGCTTTCAGCCATTATTCAACAAAGCTCAAGCCAAAACAAAATTTTACTCTTTATTCAACGGCAGGCCATATTGACGGCGTAAATTCGCTGAACGCTTTTGTAAAAAAAGCCGGATCAGCCGGATATTTTGAAAATAAAATCGAAGAAAATAAAAAGTTAATACGCGGTATAACAAGTAATGTGACGACAAAGTCGGCTTTTATTAATTTTGACAATTACTGCAGGCAAATGTATCTGGACAATGTTTTAAGAGGAGGTTATCCGATAACTTTTGAAGATTCCGGCAAAAAAACTTCTTATTACGTTTACTCCAGAAAGCACGGCGATTTGGAAAGGGATTATAATGATTTTCAGCTTTCGCCTAATTATTACTCGCAGGGCAACGGAAATTTTCGCGATATAAACCAAAACAGAAGAAAAGATATTTTCTTTGATCCGGAAATCGGCGCAAGCGCTTTAAAATATTTTTACAATCTGATTCAGATCGACGGAAATAATCCGCTTGTTGTAAAAGGCGCGTATTTTGTGATCGATGTGAAAAACGCTTATTATAAAGACATTGAGTCGCGGATTGAAGAAAAATCAGGCAAAGATAAGCTTGAAAAGTTTTTTTCAAAAGGTTTTGAACCCGGGCAGCTTGCGATGTTTTTGTCTAAAGAAAAAATTAAGACAAAACTTAAACTTGAGGATTTTGTCGCAAAATGCGTGACATCCGCTTTGGAAGTAAATGACGCGGAGCACGGCGAAGGTTTTTGGGTCGACCATTGGACATATAATCAGGATTTATTGGACAGTTTTCTTTCAATATATCCGGAAAAAGAGAATGAACTTCTTTTTAAGGATAAGTCGTTTATTTATTATGACTGCAGCCATTTTGTCGTGCCGAGGGAAAATAAACATGTTTTGCTTGAAGGAAAAGTCAGAAGATACGGCGCCGTCATAAATATTAAAGAAAAAGCAGACCTTATAAAATCAAGAAAAGTTAATCCGAACGCTTTAAGAACCAAAAACGGCAAAGGCGAAGTGTACAAAAATACTTTGGCGTCAAAATTTTTAACGATGATTTCCGTAAAACTGGCGTCGCTTGATCCGGACGGCATAGGAATAGAAATGGAATCGGATAAGCCGGGCTGGTATGATTCGTTAAACGGATTGCCCGGAATTTTCGGTTCTTCGACGAATGAAACTTTTGAATTGAAAAGATTTATAATCTATTTTAAAGAAGTATTGAAAAAGAATCCTTCCGAAAAAGTTTCAATCCCGTCGGAAACGGCGGAATTGCTTGACGGTCTTTCAAAACTTTTGAAAATGAAAATGACCGCGTTTGATTTTTGGGATAAGTCAGCGGTTCTTAAAGAAAAGTACAGAAAAAACGTTCTTATGGGCATAAAAGGCGATGAGAGAATTTTCGATTCCGTCTATATAACCGGATTTTTAGATAATGCGTTGAAAAAAATAAACGAAGGTTTGAAAAAAGCCGTTGACCCGAAAACCGGATTGCATTATACCTATTTCCGTTATGAAGCCGTAAAATATAAACCGATAAATTCAAAAAATATTAAAGGTCTGCCGTGCGTGAGAGCGGAATCTTTTAAACGTTTTTCTCTTCCTTTATTTTTGGAAGGCGAAGTTCATTATATGAGGACTGAGACGGACAAAGAAAAAACGTTAAAACATATTCAGAGCATGAGAAACAGCAATGTTTATGACAAAAAACTTAAAATGTTTAAAGTGAACGAATCTTTAAAGACGGAAAGTCTTGAAATAGGAAGAACAAGAGTCTTTAATCCTGGCTGGCTTGAAAACGAGTCCGTGTTTTTGCATATGGCTTATAAGTATCTTTTGGAAATTTTGAGATCCGGCCATTACGACGAATTTTATAAAGAAATAAAAACCGGATTTGTTTGTTTTAACGATCCGAAAACGTATAAGAGAAGCATTCTTGAAAATTCGTCGTTTATATGTTCAAGCGCTTTTCCTGACGCCGAAAATCACGGAAGGGGATTTATTGCGCGTTTGAGCGGTTCAACGGTTGAATTTATAGATATGTGGGTGAGAATGACTATTGGCGAAAAACCGTTTACGTATTCTGACGGAAAACTCAAGTTTGAACTTAAACCCGTTTTAAATTCGGATTTTTTTGACAAAGAGGGAAAATTTTATTTTAAAATGTTCTCAAAAACAGACGTGACGTATATAAATCCTTCAAGAAAAAGCACGTATTCAAAAGGCGCGGCCGTAAAGAAAATGGAAATATTGTGGAAAGACGGAAAAAAGCAAGTTATTGACGGCGGAGTCATTGAAGGAAAGGATGCGGAAAGGATAAGGGAAGTTTTTGCGAAATCAATAAAAGCATATTTATAACGGCAGAGTGAAGAGTGGAGATATTGTGTTTCGGCTTTGCCGAAACCGCTTAATCGGTTTTCGTGGGGGCTATCCTCAAGTGTCTAAATCGTGGACGAAAACGCTTTATCTTCACTTTTCACTCTCCACTTTTCACTCTGTCGTTAAAAAGGGGTTGTGATGAAATTTTTAAAAACTATTTTTGTTTTAACCGGGATTTTTTATTTTTACTCTTTTGCGGCCGCGGTGCCTTTGGCTGTTGAAAAATATTTGAATTCGGTTTTAATTGAAGCGGAAAAACATAATAATTCAATGACTTATGAAAAACCGGCAGGCTTTTCGCTGTATGCTCCGGGCACCGAAAAATGGGTAGATTATGAGAAATACGGCGAATTTACCGGACTTGGAACCGAAAATTACAAATATGCTGTAAGAGATTTGGAAGGGCTGAAAGCCGCTTCTGGCGAAGGCGTTTATCCTAATACGCAAAGCGTTTTAAATAACCCCGAATACAAAAAGGTTTCAAAAAAGCTCGGAGGAAATAAATGGAAATTTTTGAATAACGATAATTTCCAGTTTAATTTTTTTAAGTGGGCTACAAGCGCCGACGAACCCGGCTTAAATCTTTATTATACCGCGCTTGCGCTTGAACTTTCGGGGAATTTTCAGCAGGCTGTTAAAGCGTACTACGCGTGCATTGTTTTTTTCCCTGACGCGATAGGCTACACGCAATGGGGAACTCCGTGGTATGTCGCTCCGACATGCGTCGCGAGAATCAAATATCTTACGAGGGAACATACCGATATAGGCGTTAAGCTTATGGACGAAAGCATAGTAATTGAAAACGTGTTTGATAATGACACTAAAAACGACAAGTTCGTAATAAATCCCGGAAAACTTGTTCCGGCTGCCCCTTCCGATTTTGAGAGAAAATCAATTGATTTGTCAAAGGTTGGGATAAAGAAAGCGGACGGCAAAGGAAAAGTAAAATTAATTCAATATAACAATAATAATTTTCAGCTGACTGTCGACGATAAACCTTATATCGTAAGAGGTATTTCTTATTCCCCCAGCAAAGTCGGGCTTTCTCCCGACTTCAGCACGCTTAATAATTCCAGAGACTGGACATTCGACGATTATAACGGGAACGGAAAAATTGACGGTCCGTACGACGCGTGGGTTGACGCAAACAGGAACGAAAAAAGGGATGCGGACGAGAAACCTGTCGGCGATTTCGCTTTGATGCAGGAGATGGGGATAAATACTTTAAGAATATATCATTACGCGGATTTGAATAAAAAATTGTTAAAAGAAGGATATGAAAATTACGGGTTCATGTATATGATGGGAAATTTTATCGGCATGTACGCCGTGGATTCCGATGCAGGCTGGTTTGAAGGAACCGATTATACGGATGCGGATCACAGGAAAAGCATGCTTGAGAGCGTAAGGCGCATGGTTGAGGAATACAGGGACGAACCTTATGTTTTGATGTGGGTCCTGGGTAATGAAAATAATTACGGTTCTATAGGAGTTCAGGGGGAATCGGTAGGTTCGGCATGTCTTGCCCAGACGCAGCCTGACGCTTATTACGGTTTTGTCAACGAGTGCGCCAAATTGATAAAATCTCTTGATCCTCATAAGAGGCCTGTCGCGATATGCAACGGAGATTTGTATCTGCTTGATTATTGCGCAAAGAACGCGCCTGAAATTGATATTTACGGGGCAAACGCTTATAGAGGAGACGCAGGATTCGGCTCGATTTGGAAAGATGCCGCGAGGCAGTACGGGAAAGCTGTTGTGATAACGGAATACGGATGTCCCGCGTATGCCAAAGGCTGGAGCACTGCAAGAATTGAAGAAGGGCAGGCTGCTTACCATAAAGGAAACTGGAACGATATTGAAGATAATTTGGCAGGTATTGAAGACGGCGCCGGAAACGCGCTGGGCGGAGTTGTTTTTGAATGGGTGGATGAATGGTGGAAGTCCGGTCCGTCTTCCGACCCGTCATATCATGATGTCGAATCGCAGTGGAACGGGCCTTTTCTTGACGGAAAGGCATATGAAGAGTGGTTCGGGATCTGTTCGCAGGGCAACGGAATGCAAAGTCCGTTTAAGAGGCAGCTCAGAAAATCTTATTTTATGTATAGGGAACTTTGGAAAAAATACAGATGAAGCGCGGAGTTTGGAGCTGTTGTTTTTTCTGACAGTTTGACACGAGAATCAAAATTTGATATCTTAAAAAAATTCATACCGGGCAGTTAGCTCAGCTGGAAGAGCATTTCCCTTACAAGGAAGGGGTCGGGGGTTCAAGTCCCTCACTGCCCACCAAAAATTATCATGTAACAAATCTGCGTTTCTGTCAGTCTAATAGGTGGAATAGGCAGGGAAAAGTCTATCGCTGTCCGCCAAATCAACAGTCTTTCCAATAAAAATAAAAACGGGAGTAGAAGATGAAAATGTCTAAATCAGCTTTTCTGCTTATAACGGCGTTTTGCGCTGCTTTTTGTTTCGGGACGGCATTTGCCGAAAACGAAGAAAAATTTACATATCCTGCCCCGCCTGATCCTAAAGAAGTTAAAAAAGTTTTGGATGCGGCTGATAAATACAACAAATCGATGAAATACGACGAGTCAAAACCTTTTAAAATAGACTACCCGGGAACTGAAGCATGGATAGATTACTCCAAATACGGCGAATTTCAAAATATCGGCGAATCAAATTATAAATATGTAGTAAAAGATATGCATGCGCTTAGAGAGGCTTCAGGAAGCGGAATATATCCGAACACGCAAAGCGTGTTTAAAGAGCAGGGATATGCCGAGTACATAAAGCAGGGAAAACTTAAAGGCGATAAATGGGAGTTTGTTAACAGCAATGACTATATGGCGAATTTCTATAAATGGGCGATCGAAAAAGACGACCCGGGGGTAAAACTTTATTATACCGCGCACGCTTTGGAAAAATCAGGCAATTATAAGCAGGCCGTTAAAGCTTATTACGCGTGTCTTGTATTCTTCCCTAAATCCGTGGGATGGACTCAGTGGAAAACTCCTTGGTATATCGGAACTGTCTGCATAGATAAAATCAAATATCTCACAAAAAAATACCCTTCCATGGGCGTCAGGCTTGAAGGCGCGGAAATTGCCATAAAGAACAGATATGATAATGATAAGAACAATGACGTATTTTACGTTAATCCCGGAAAACTTGTCCCTGCAAAAGCGAAAGATTTTGAAAGAAAGCATATCAATCTGGAAAAAGTCGGCGTTAAAAAAGTTGTTGGCAAAGGAAGAGTTAAACTTATTGAATACAATAATCATCATTTCCGGCTTACCGTTGACGATAAGCCTTATATGATAAGATCAATATGTTATTCTCCGTCGCCTATCGGATTGTCTCCGGACAACGGCTCTCTTAATACCGACATGGGATGGTCTGTCGCCGATTCCAATAAAAATAAAATAATTGACGGACCGTATGAAGCCTGGGTAGATACGGACAGAACTGAAAAACGGGCTGCCGGCAATCCTAATATCGGCGATTTTGCTTTAATGAAAGAGATGGGAATAAACACGATAAGGCTGTATCATTATCCGAATTTCAATAAAGATCTTTTGAAAGACGGGTATGAGAATTACGGTTTTATGTATATGGTCGGCAATCTTTTAGGAATGTACGGAGCGGATTCCGGAGCCGAATGGTTTACCGGAACCGACTATACCGATACCGAGCAAAAAAGAAGAATGCTTGACAGCGTAAGGAAAATGGTAGAAGAATATAAAGACGAGCCATATGTTCTTTTGTGGATTTTAGGAAATGAAAATAATTATGGAACCGTCGGAACGCCCGGCGTATTTGCCGGAACGAGCAATCAGGCGCAGAGACAGCCGGACGCTTATTACGGTTTTATCAACGAATGCGTAAAACTTATAAAAGAACTTGATCCGCACCAGAGGCCTGTAGCAATATGCAACGGCGATACGTATTTGCTTGATAAATGCGCTCAAAACGCGCCCGATTTGGATATTTACGGGGCAAACGCGTACAGAGGCGAGCAGGGATTCGGTCCTTTGTGGGCTGACGTGATGAGAGAATATGGAAAACCCGTTCTTGTAACCGAATTCGGATGCCCCTCATACGCAAAATGGTGGGAAACCGCGAGAGCGGAAACAGGACAGGCAAATTATCATAAATGGAATTGGATAAATCTTGAAGATAATGCCGCGGGCGTGGAAAACGGCGTCGGCAATGCTTTGGGCGGGGTTGTTTTCGAATGGCTCGACGAATGGTGGAAAGCCGGACCTCCGCCGGAATTTGACCCGAGCGCGCATGATACCGTAACGCAGTGGATGGGGCCTTTTCTTGACGGAGGAGCTTATGAAGAGTGGTTTGGCCTTTGCTCGCAGGGCGACGGAAAGAACACTCCTTTTAAGAGACAGCTGAGAAAAACGTATTTTATGTACAGAGACTTGTGGAAAAACAAATAGATGCGCGGAGGCAATGCAGATGCATAGACGCGTGGACGCATGGTTGCATGGTAACCGTGATGACAAAACGAACATAGCTGCTCTATGCGCTATATGCTGTTTATTTATATTTATTTTTAATACGGCGTTATACGCCGCGGGTAAAAATAAAGTCGAAATTGTGTATGATGAATACGGATGCAAACTGCTTGTTAACGGCGAACCGTATTTTGTCAAAGGATTGGAATATTCAGCAGATGCCGTCGGTAAAACTCCGGAAGTAAACGAATGGATGTGGGCGGACGGCAACGGCAACGGCAAAATCGACGGTCCGTACGAAGCGTGGGTGGATCTGGACAGAAACGATTTTCAAGATATCGACGAAAATCCCGTAGGCGATTTTGCTCTTTTAAAAGCCATGGGCTGCAATACCATAAGGATTTATCATTCCGAAAACATCAATAAAGAATTGCTCAGAGATTTATACAATACTTACGGGATACGGGTCATAATGGGAAACTATCTTGGCGCGTATACTCACGGAAGCGGAGCGGACTGGAACAGCGGCACAGACTATACGAACGAACTGCAGAGAATAAAAATGAAAACGAGCGTCAGAAAAATGGTAAGGGAGCATAAAGACGAACCTTATATTCTTATGTGGATGCTCGGCAATGAAAACGATGTTTTCGGAAATGAAGTGAATTCTACAAAAACAAATACTAACGCGTATAAAGTTCCGGAAGCGTACGCTTCTTTTTTAAATGAAATATGCATGATGATAAAAGAGATGGATCCTAATCATCCCGTAGGCGTTTGCAATGCGACTACGGGGCTTTTAAAGTATTATAAAGAATATGCTCCCGAAATAGACATTCTCGGGTTTAACCAGTATTCGGGGCCTTACGGGTTTGGGGTTTTGTGGAGCAAAGTCAAGTCGGAATTTAACAGACCTGTCTTAATAACGGAATACGGATGCGATTCGTATAATTCAAACAAAAAATATGAAGATGAGATTTATATGGCCAAATATCATGCCGGAGCGTGGCGCGATATCGAGCACAACAGCTACTGGGGAAAAGGACACGGAAATGCCGTCGGAGGAGTTGTTTACTGCTGGCTTGATAAATGGTGGCTTATAGGGTCTTCAAAAGTTCACGATACGGAACTTGGAGCATGGAAAGGCCCTAAGATCGACGGATGGTTTCATGACGAATGGCTCGGAATTTGTTCGCAGGGAGACGGAAAACAGAGCCCTTTTAAAAGGCGCTTAAAAGAAGTTTATTATACGTATCAGGAAGTTTTGTGGAACAGGGATATAACTAAAGAATAAGAGTAGAGGATAAGAAGATAAGCAAAATCCGCTGCCCGTCTTCTTATGTCTTATTTTCTTATCGCCGTTTGTGTTGACACGTATTTGATTTTAATGTACAATCAATAAATCAACTCTACAATAGGAATAATTATTAATGAGATATTATTGGATTATTACAGTTTTATCCTTCTTTCTCCTCATAAATATATTTTCTAATTCTTCCGTATATGCCGCAGGTTCAGACGTATTCAGCCCCTATGTAAGCTACAACAGATTGGACTCTGATAATTTAGACACCGGAACGATCGCGTTTAAAGGCGAAATGGTTTTTGATTTTGTCTTTCATAAACTCGGCGAGGATTGGTACACGTCAAGAGATCCCCTCGGAATAAATAAATTTTTCAATTATAAGTCCACAAGCTCCATGAAGACAAATAAGTGGGAAGATACTTACGGGCAGACTTTTTATTTTAACGTTGGAATGAAACCCGTCGACTGGTTTTTCGCGGAATTCGGTTTTGCGATGATCGGCGATTATGCCGATAAATATTGGGTTCCTGTCAACCATGAACACAGAATGGAAACCTGGAACCAAAAAGCCCCGAGACTGGAATGGAATAATGCAAGGGTCGGAATAAAAAATGACTGGGCAAGTTTAACGTATTATAAGAATTACGGACACATGGACTGGCGCTACGACGGAGATATGTTCAATTTGTATCCGGTATCCGATAATCCGGATGATTATATTCGTTATTCGGGGCATCACACCGCGGATTATTGGGATTTGAGAGCAAGAGGCGTTTGGGGAGATTTAAATGTAATTTACGGCGAAGAGCCTTTACAGGACTATAAGCAAGGCATATACGTTAAGTATAAAAACATCTTCGGAAGCAATATAAATTTTTATTATGCAGACCATCAAATACCCTTCGGCAATCCGAATGCTTCCGAATGGAATAATCTGTTTGAATCTTCTCTGGACTTAGGCGATTACAAAGAAAGAATGCGTACGTTTGAGTTAAGCACTGATTTTAAAATTGCAAGAAATACTCTTCAGGTAGGCGCGATGTACAGGCCTTTCAGGCTTGGATGGGATTATCTGTATGTTGAAGACGTGGGATTAGGCAACGGCGTCAACGGATCAAGATATAAAATTTATGAAAACACGACCGATGATATTGATGCGCTTGGCGGTTCCGTAAAGTTTTCAATGCCTAAAAAATTCGGACTTGATTTAATAAAAGTAGGTTATGAATACAGAGGCTTAGTTGCAGGAAACAGACATAAAGTTGATGCTTCGGTTGAAAAGCAGCTTTCAAAATACTGGAACTCGTACGGCGCATACTCTTATCAAAAACCTTTGATCGAAGCGATGCCTTTGGTGTATTCCACAAGTACCATAGCTATAAACGCCCGCGGTCCGGAAAGCCCGTTTTGGGTTTGGTGGCGCAATCCGATGTCTGGATTCGATAACAGAGAAACCAGCGAATTTTCATTTGTTTTTACTTATGACCCGACTCCGTCCACATGGTTTTACCGGTTTGAGCCGAATATCCCCATGGAATATAATTTAAACCCTGAAGAAGACTCTCCTTTTTCTTTTGCCGCGAAAATTAATTTTGCCAGATATTTTGGAGCTTTGGACAGACAAACTTACTGGGAATATGACGGTTCTACCGTATGGGAAGACGTATATTCCAACGGAACGTCCGCGCCGGACAGATATGTGGGATCATTATACTTTTTATCGCAGTTTGTTAAAGATAAAGTAAGAATAATTTACGATTTTGAAGTCGGAGAAGATTTGGCGACTCTGAGTTACGCGTATCCGGATGATAAAGCAGCGGCGGGAAGAGAAACTTTTATACAGCCTATGATAGGTTATTTTAAGACAAGCTTAAGCGTCAGGAGAAACCCTTATTTCTTTAAAACCGCATATTTTAAAAATTTGTGGGGGCCCGAAGACTGGCACAAAAATTTCGGTTCAACATATGACGAGCTGTATCTTATGCATTTAGACAGGGATATAGGAAAATGGTTTAATGTCGGCATGGAGTATGCCGGCGCAAGAAAAACAAACCGGGCTGTGCTTGATTCTATTGAAGGTAAGAAAACGCAAAATGAGATGGGATATTTTGACGAAGTAAGAATGTTTGTGAGAATATTGTTTGACGCGACTTTGAAGTTCGGTTCAAAAGATTCCGCCGCGCCTTTTGTGGTCGAATACGATAAAACTCCGCCTCAGGTCGCGCTGAAAGCGAAACCGGATCTAATTTATCCTGAAAATAACCAAAAAACAATATTGGAACCGTGGGCTTCGGATCATTTTGGAATTGACATATGGAATCTTTACATAAAAACGCCCGAGGGAGAAGTTGTAAAAACATATTCGGGAACAAGAGAACCTCCGTACGAATTGGAATGGAACGGCAGACACGAAACTACAAGAGAAGCGCTTCCCGACGGCAATTATTTTGCCGTGCTTGAAGCCGTTGACAATTACGGCAACCGCTCTGAAACGGATCCCGTAAAAATAGCGATTGCCACAATGCCTAAGATCGAAGATACGGAAATAATTGAAACCGAAAGAGGCCTTGTAATAACTTTGGGCGCGAAAGTTTTGTTTGATACCGGCAAATTCAATCTGAAGAAAGGCGCGATGAAAACGCTTAAAGAAGTTGCGGATCTTCTCAAAATGTATTCGGATAATAATATATCCGTTGAAGGGCATACCGACTGGCAGGGCGGTATTGCTTATAATCAAAAGCTTTCGGAAGACCGCGCTAAATCCGTAAGAGACTTTTTGGTAAAAGAAGGCGTTGACTCTGAAAGAATAAAGATGACAGGCTATGGAAAATTGAAACCCGTCGCGACCAATGATACCGCTGCCGGCAGAGAACAGAACAGAAGAGTTGAAATCGTAATATTAAAAGACGACGGCACAAGCATAAATCTGTCGAAAGAAGAAATAGAAGTACCACAATAAAACAGGAGGAAACATGAAGAAAGTATTTAGTTTTTTGATTGCAGCAGCAGTAGTAGCATCAGTCTCTGGCGCAGCTTTTGCGCAGAA
>WRNH01000035.1 GCA_009776745.1 Endomicrobiia bacterium
CTGAGTAATGAGTAATTAAGGAGTGCGCGTTCCGCGCACCTATTAATTAATAAGCGGGGTAAAACCCCGCACAACAATTACTAACTACTCATTACTCATTACTAATTGTCTCTCTTAAATCTTCTAAACCCCGAACACTCTATAAACTCTAAAGATCCAAATTTCTTCTCAAATTTATCGAAAAGCAGATTAAGACCTAAATTATCCGACGATATGTGTCCTGCCAAAATAACGTTGATCTTTTGTTTTTCGGCCTCTTTATAACATTTTTCGCTCATATGCATGCCTACTATTGTTCCAACTCCTGCGTTTGCAAGTTTTTCGAGCGATTCGACCGGTCCTTCCGTTCCGCCGGTCATATCAACAAAAATTTTTCCGCAGCGCGAATCGTCATTTCCTAAAAGTATAAACGGCGGGATTGCGGCTTTTGCGGAATATTTATATTCCGGCTGGATATTTAAAAAAGACAAAATATCTTTCAGATATCGCGGATTTAACGCGTCAAGCCGTTCCTGCAAAAATGATGCCACGTGATTGTCCGCAACCGTATGCGCGGTCATAAGCGCAATATCCAAAAGTTTTGCCGCGTCTGAAACTCTGTCATTATTTTGCGGAAGGATGCTTCTTTTTACGTCTTTCATGCGCGAAGCTACCATTTTTTCGGCGATATTGATCGGTATCCCGCGTTTATTAAGTATGTCCGACTGCATGCCTATAACATTATAAAATGTCGAATAAGCATAACCTTCGGGATGATGCCCGATAAGCAAATCGATTTTTTTGCCGGAATTTTTAAGCTGTCCGGCCAAAAGTATTTCGGGCGTTTCTATGTCTATCCCGACCATAACGGTTTTAACTTCCATTTCCGGATCGCCGTTTAAAATTCTCGAATCATAATAAGGATTCGTAAGGCTTTCCGTATCGTAAAGCGCTTTTTTTTCTCCGGAAAGCGCGTCATATTCTTCTTTGCGTTTCAAAAGGTCAAGTTCCGCTGCCTCTCTCCCTCTGGGATCGGCTGCAATTCCTTCTTTTATAAATAATTCGTAAATTTGTTTTAGTTTCATAAAAACCCACTTTGAAAGATGGGAAGTTGGGAAGCTGAGAAGTTGAGAGGAGCTATGGCCGTTTCATCTTTATCGCTGTCCTTGTTTTTGCTCAGCTTCTGCCTTTTCAACTACTCACTGCCTTTATCAATGCAAAAGAGAGCTGCATTTAAAAGTAGATTAACTTCTCCAAATACAGCTCCCCTTTTATCCATTGTCTTATTTTTGCTTTATTAACGAGACCATCTATTGTCTTTAAGCATTTTGCGGCGAATTTTTCTTTTGGCTTCCGCAAGTTTTTCTTTTCTTACTACGCTTGGAGCTTTGTAAAACTCTCTTTTTTTGATCTCCTGCATAATGCCGTTTCTTTCGCACTCTCTTTTGAAGCGCCTTATTGCTTCTTCAATAGATTCCCCGTCGCGAACTTTAACATTGACCATATTGCTAAACACCACCTTTCTTAAAAAAGAAGATTTGAAGAGTGAAGTTTGGAGTGTGAAGTTGACGTGTTTTCGCTTCGCGAAAACCTGTTAATCAGATTTCGGCAAAGCCGAAATTCAATAACTCCACTCTTCAAACTCCAAACTTCACTTTATTTATCCGGGCGGCCAGCCGAAGCTTCTTCCGCCGAGTAAATGATAATGGATGTGAAACACCGTCTGTCCGGCGTCAGCTCCGCAATTATTGACAACCCTGTATCCGTTTTTCATCTCGGGAAACTGCAAAGCTATTGTTGCGGCCGCGGCCTGAACATATCCGATAATCAAATCATCGCCTTCCGACAAAGAATTTAAATCCTTTATATGTTTTTTCGGTATTATGACTATATGCGCCGGAGCCTGCGGATTTATATCCCTGAACGCAAATACGTTCTCATCTTCATAAACTTTCTGAGACGGTATTTCCCCTTTAGCAATTTTACAAAAAAGACAATTATCAGCCATATAGCGCCCTTTTTAATAAATTGTATTGGAAATTGTACAAGATTATTAAAAAAAATACAAGAGAATTATAAAAATCTGAAATATAAAATGTAAAATATAAAAGATGTTATAGTCGATTAACTTAATGTGGTTTTGTTTATCAGCAATGGTTTTTGAGGAAATTTTGATTTTTTTATGACGCGCATACCCGAAGCTATGTAAGGAATAAAAAAATCAAAATTTACCGAAAAACAGAACTGAGAAATGAGACTACATTAAGTTAATCGACTATAGCGGCAAAC
The DNA here is from genome assembly GCA_009776745.1 of Endomicrobiia bacterium. Classification (GTDB taxonomy): domain Bacteria; phylum Elusimicrobiota; class Endomicrobiia; order Endomicrobiales; family Endomicrobiaceae; genus Endomicrobium_B. The sequence goes on from WRNH01000035.1 coordinate 2,269, forward strand.
AACATATTTTTTATATTTAAAAAACATGTCAACTCCGCTTTACTTTATTAATTGTTACGGACGAAAAAATAATATTGTATAATAGCTGTTAAATGTGGAGTTAAAAGCAATTGGGTTTCTCTAAAAACCCAGTTTTGTCATACCCGTGAAAACGGGTATCCACGTTGCTTTTAAATGTGACGATAACGACAAAAATGGATTCCCGTTTTCACGGGAATGACGCCACTTTAGGTAGGTTTTTAGAGAGATTCTGTTACGAATGGACAACTAAAAGAAAGATCTTTTGTCGCTGATTCGTAATTGCCGTTAAAAGGGGTTTTTATGAAAAAGAGATCGTCTCAAGCAGGTATTATGTTTTTAGCGGCGTTTTTTGTATTAAGCGTGATTTTTGTCGAAAAAAGTTATGCGATAAGTTTTTCCGATATTTTAAAAGCTCCGTTTAAGGCCGTATCCGGTTTATTTAAACAGGACAAGAAAAAATCCGAAGCTCCGTACAGAGACGCTAATTTATACATATATTCTCCGGGCGTCACAAGGACTTATGTAAACTCAAACGATGAAACCGTACTTGCAAAACCTGACCCGATAACTATCAACTTCAATTCGTCAGCCGCAAACATAGAACTTCTGTATAAAGAAGTCGGCGGAATATCTATGTCGCCTAAGTGCGACGGGATATGGAAATGGGAAAGCGAATATTCGCTGGTATTTACGCCGGCGCAGGATTGGCCTGCAAATGAAACGTACAAAATCAAATTTCCTAAAGAAATTTTTAACGGCGAACTTAATCTTACTCAGTATTCATATGAAGTAAAAACTCCGGAATTCAAAGTTTATCTGAACAGTTTTAACATATATCAGGATCCGAAAAACCCAAAAATACACCAGCTGCAGGCAGCTTTTAGTTTTTCCCACTCTGTCGACACAAAACTTTTTGAAAAAAATCTTAATTTGACCATAGACAAACAAAGCGTAAATGTGTCAATTTCTTACGATTCTGTAAAAAGAACGGCTTATGCAGTGAGTGAACCGATAAAGATCCTTACAAAAGATCAGACAGCCTCTATAGAACTCAGTGCGGTCAAAGCCGTGACCGGCGGAAAAGCTATGGAAAATAAAATTATAAACGCCATAAATATTCCTTCCGAAGAAAAATTTTTCAGACTCTCGGGCACGAAATGTTTGATCGTAAGAAACGATAAAGAAGAACCGGAACAGTTTCTTGAGATAAATTTTACTACCGGCGTCGATATTTCCGAGATGGAAGGAAAAGTTGAACTTTATCTTCTGCCCTTAAAACATCCTGAGTCAAACAAAAATACCCAGGGCACTTATGAGTACTACGACGAAGGAGGATATTATGACGACAGCGGCAATTATATAGAACACGTAAGCGTAAGCCGTCCGTCGAGCTACAGATGGAGTTTTTCTGAAGTTACGCCTGAAATTCTCGCTTATTCCAAAAAACTGGACTTGGAGCTTATGCCTGCGGCAAACAAAGTAAGTCCGGCCTTTATGTATAAATATTTTGCGCCCGACCTTGCCAGAAGATATGTGTACGTAAACATAAAAGAAGGCATAAGATCGGAAATTGATTTTACGATAAAAAAACCTTATGCCAATCTTTTGGAATCGGCCGCGTTTCCTAAAGAAGTTAAACTTTTGCAAAACGGCGCGGTGCTTCCTCTTGAAGGATCAAAAAGGCTTACTTTTGTAACACGTGGAGTTAACGGAGTAAAAGTCGACCTTGCAAGAGTGCTTCCCAATCAAATAAACCATCTCATATCGCAGACATACGGTTCTTTTGCCAATCCTTCTTTCACTAACAAATATAATTTCGACGAAAATAATATATCGCAGATGTTTTCAAAAATTATCCCCCTTGAAGTTTCGGTAAGCAAAGCGAATTATTCCAGCGTCGATTTAGGAGAATTTTTGAGGACTCAGGATTCGTCCGGATTATTTTTTGTAAATATTCAGGGATTTGACCCGTCAACAAATTCCAATAACGGTCCGTCCGACAAAAGGTTTATTCTCACGACGGATCTTGGAATTCTCGTTAAAAAGGATAGAAGCAATAAACACAATGTTTTTGTAATGTCTATCAGAAGCGGAAGGCCCGTGTCCAATGCAAAAGTTGAAATTCTCGGCAGAAACGGCGTTCCCGTGCTCACGCAATATACAAATGGAGAGGGCTGCGCCGTTTTCAATAAGATTGCAGGCTACAGCCGTGAAAAACAGCCGGTCGCTTACGTTGTCACAAGCGGCAGCGACATATCGTTTATGCCTTTTGAAAGATATGACAGGTCCGTGGATTATTCAAAGTTTAATGTCGGCGGAGAATATTCGTCGAATAAAGAAAAAGGAATGAAAGCTTTTATTTTTTCCGACAGAGGGATTTACCGTCCGGGAGACGATATTAATCTGGGCGTGATAGTAAGAAATTTTGATTGGAGCGACGTATTCGGTATTCCGGTCAAAATCGTTTTGAAAGACCCTTATTCGAAAACCGTATTTGAAAAAACCGTAACTTTAAACAGCTCCGGATTCATTTCCATTGACGGAATTAAAACGCAAAATGTTTTCCCGACCGGTACATATACGGCCAGCGCTTATCTTGTAAAAGACAATAAAAGAGAATTCCTGCTCGGCAGCGAATCCATAAGAATAGAAGAGTTCAGGACGGACACGTTAAAAGTGTCGGCAAAAATAGCCGGCTCGTCAGGCAGCGGCTGGGCGCTTCCTGAAAACTTAAAAGCCGTAATATCTCTGGCAAACTTTTTCGGTACGCCGGCGCAGGACAGAATGATTAAAGCGGAATATTCCGTAAGTCCGACGGAATTTCGTTTTTCGAAATTTAAAGATTACAGATTTCCCGACCCTTTTAAAATAAACGACAGAAATGTCATACAAAGCATAAACGAAAGTTTTCCCGACGCAAGAAGCGACGAAAACGGCGAATCTTCGTATGATTTCGACCTGTCAAAATATTCCGGAGGAACGTATAATCTTATATTGTCCGCCGAAGGGTTTGAAGGCGACAGCGGAAAAAGCGTTTCCGCTTATGACAGCGTAAAAATATCGCCCTATAAATATCTGCTCGGTTTTAAATCGGCTTCAAAACTCGGCTATCTCAACAAAGGGACTTCCGCTTCCGTTGATCTTATCGCCGTTGATAATGACCTTAAAACCGTAGAACTCAAAAACCTTACGATCAAAATGATGCAGATACAATACATATCGTCGCTTGTAAAACAAAATTCGGGCGCGTATAAATATCAGACAATAACAAAAGAAACTCTTATCGAAGAAAAAGATTTTGCCGTTTCTTCGGACGGAACGAAAATAAATTTAAATACCGCAAATCCCGGCAATTATTTAATTGAAATAACAGCCTCGGACGGCGCTAAAATTCTTTCAGTTCCTTTCTTTGTCGCCGGAGCTTCAAATCAGTCTTATTCAATTGAGAAAGACGCCAACCTTATGGTAAATCTCCAAAGCGACGACGTAGAACCCGGACGGCAAATAACGTTAAATATCACGGCCCCTTATTCGGGAGCAGGGCTTATCACTATAGAAAAAGATAAGGTTTATGCTTATAAATGGTTCAAGACCAACTCAAACAGCACTGTTGAGACAATAACTGTTCCGCAAGACATCGAAGGAAACGGATATATCAATGTTTCTTTTATACGCTCCATGGATTCAAGAGAAATTTTTTCAAGCCCGCACAGTTATGCGGTCGTGCCTTTTAAAGTAAGCCTTGCCAAAAGAACGGTCAAAATAGATTTAAACTCAAAAGAAACGGCAAGACCCGGAGACGAACTTGAAATTTCTTATAAAACGTCGCGAAATTCAAAGATAATCGTTTATGCCGTTGACGAGGGAATTCTTCAGGTAGCGCAGTACAAAACGCCAAGTCCCTTAAATTATTTTTTCACAAAAAGCGCTCTTGAAATAGAAACTTTCCAAACCGTGGATATGATTTTGCCCGACTATAAAATTATCAGGGAAATATCCGGCATCGGAGGCGGCGAAGGGTTTGAAATGATAGAGAAAAATTTAAATCCTTTTTCAAGAAAACAAAATAAACCCGTCGTTTTCTGGTCGCAAACGCTTGATTCAACGACGCAATATCAGACAGTCAAATACGTAATTCCGGATTATTTTAACGGAAGTCTCAGGATCATGGCTGTAGCGGCAAATCCGGACCAGTGCGGTTCGACGGATAAAGACGTAATAGTAAAATCGCCGGTAATAATTACTCCTATGGCTCCGCTTGCGGCAATAGCGGGCGATACGTTTGAAGTCAGCGCCACGGTGTCAAATAATATTGACGGTTCAAAATCGGCTTCTCTTGAAGTTTGGCTTGAAAGCAATGATAAATTTGAGATAACCGGAACTAATAAACAGACTTTGGAAATAAAAGAAGGCGGCGAAAAAATTGTCAGATTCAACCTTAAAACAAACGATAAGCTAGGCTCCGGCGATTTAACGTTCAAGGCAAAACATAAAGATGACACGTTTAAAGCAAACGTCAGCGTAAGCGTAAGGCCTGCATATGCTTACAGAACGTCAATCAATTCCGGGATCTCAAAAAACAGCAAAACTAAAATAGATGATTTTGCAAGAAATATGTACGACGAATACGCAAGAAGAGAAATCTCCGCGTCCTACAGCCCTCAGCTGCTTTTTAGATCTTTAAAACAGTATTTTGAAAAATATCCTTACGGCTGCACGGAACAGATAATAAGCGCGGCATTTCCTTTTATTTACAGCGCCACGTCCGAAAGAAAAGGATTTATAACTCCCAATGAACAGCAGGAACTTTTTAATCACACTCTTTCCAAAATACGCACAAGGCAGCTCAATAACGGATCTTTTGCATTATGGCCGGAAGCATCGCAAAGCCATACGTATGCAACGCTTTACGCTTTACACTTTTTTACCGACGCAAAAGAGCTTGGCTATCCGGTCCCGAATGAAATCCTTTCAAGAGGCAAAAACTGGCTTGAAAATTTCGCTTCAGACCTGCCGTCAAGCGCTGAAGACGCAAGGCTTAAAGCTTATGCCAATTATATTCTTACAAGAAATAATACCGTGACCACAAATAATCTTTTAAGAATCGAAGATTATTTAAATTCAAACAACAAAAAATGGAAAGAAGATATTGCTTGCGCTTATATGGCCGCGTGCTATTCGATGCTCAAAGATTTCAAAAAGGCCGATGATCTTATAAAATCCTACAAACCCGACGTCAAAGAAAAATTTATATTTTACTCGGACTATGATTCAAGCTCGCAGCGCAATGCGACATATTTATATTTATGCAATAAACATTTCGCAAAAAATTTAAATCCCGACGCGCAAAGCATTGCGGACGGTTTGATCAAAATTTTGTCCGACGGCAAATTTAATACGATCTCGTCGGCTTCAACGCTTCTTGCGCTTCTTTCGTATTCGCACGGCGAAGAAGGAAAAGACGCAAATATCAAGATAAACGTTAAGGAAAAAGACGGCAAAGAAAAAGATTTAACCCTTGAAGCCGATCCGTTTCCGTATTCAAAATTCGATTCCGGAGCAAATTTGTTTACCGTACTTTCAAACGAAAGTTTAGGGAAAATTTATTACAGCGTAGTCCAGCAGGGTTTTGACAAAACGCTTAAAGATTATTCCGAAGGCATTGAAATATCGCGCGAATATCTTGATTCAAACGGCTCGGTCATTAAATCTGCGAATATCGGCGATACGGTCACGGTGCGCATAAAAGCAAGGGCAAAATCTAAAGATTATTTGTCCGCGGTTATCGTCGACCTGCTGCCCGCGTGCTTTGAAATAGTAAGCGGTTCCCAAAGCGGTTACTTTGACAGTTCCGACGCCAGAGAAGACAGATTAGTCCTTTATGCGTCAATAGGCAAAAACATCAGCGAATTTACATACACGGCAAAAGCCGTAACAAAAGGCAATTTCACAGTCCCCGGAATTTACATAACGGGATTATACGACACGGAAATCAGCGCGATGACAAAACAGGCGAATATGGAAGTAGTGCAGAAAGAATAATTATGGGTCAATGGGACGTGTACCTGACCCATTTTTAAATGCGATTGCCATGAACTGAACTGATTGTTATGCGATTTGCTTTGAGTAAATATGCTACAATTAAGTCTATGGAAAAGCTTGGTAAAACTATCATTCGCGATGGCGCTTATCCGGAAAAACACGAATTAGAAACAGCTTGGTTCTTGAATAGTTGTGGCAAGGATATTGAGTTTTTAGTTCCTGTTCGTTCAAAAGGCATACGCACTCCGGATATTGTAATGGATGGTGTTTTATGGGAAATTAAGTGCCCGACAGGACACGGGAAACGTACGTTAGACAGAGCAGTTAAAAAGGCTATACATCAGTCTCAAAATATTATTTTTGATTTGAGACGCTTACAATTCAACGAAGAAATAGCAACTAAGCAATTAAATAAAGATTTTTCTTCTGTTAAAAGCATAAGACGCTTAATGATTATTACAAAATCAAAAAATTTACTTGACATAAAAAAATAACTTTACTACACTTTTTATGCAAGGTGGGACGCCACTGCTGAACTGCAGAGGCCAGCCCATCTTGTTTTTTTCTGATCAGAAACTGTGTCAAGGGAACAGCAGGGTTATCCCATTTAAACCATAACTCCGCAAAAGTTAGGGTTTAAGGCAGATTCCGGACAGAAACACTCCAAAATGGGTGGGGACGTGTACCTACGGCAAAGGCAAATACCCTGGCAGGCGCAGCCTGACTGGGTATTTGTACGTTTGTAATTTTTTCTAAATTTATGTGGAAAATTAAACATATATCTAAAAACAAAACTTTCAAACGCACGGCAGTTGTTTTGCTGTGCGTTATGTCTTTATTGCTTCTTTTAAGAGCTTTTCCAAAAAAACCAATCCTCTCTGATCACTCTTTTTCACAGGCAGCGTTTGATAAAAACGACAAACTTCTCAGATTGACTGTTTCGCTCGACGAAAAATACAGGCTTTTTATTCCGCTTTCCAAAATGCCTAAATCTTTGAAGAAAGGCACTTTGCTTTATGAAGACAAATATTTTTATTTTCATCCCGGGATAAATCCCATAGCTCTGCTGAAAGCTTTCCGGACAAGCATAATAAAAAAAGAGCGTCTTGTCGGTGCGTCGACAATAACAATGCAGCTTGCAAGAATGATTTATAATATAGACAGCACATCAGTTTCCGGAAAATTAAAACAAATTCTTGCGGCTTTATGGCTTGAAACGCGCTACGGCAAAAACGATATTTTGGAAGCTTATCTCAATATCGCTCCGTACGGATACAATATAGAAGGAGCAGCAGCAGCTTCTTTAATCTATTTTTCGACAAAAATCGAGAACTTGACGATTCTTGAATCATTTACATTATGCGTAATACCGCAAAATCCTAATTTCAGAAAGCTTTCGCTTTCCGCTTCGGAAAACGCCGATAAAATGAAAAACGCGCGAAAAAGAGTTTTTGAAATGTGGGTAAAAAACCATCCGCAGGATATTGATAAAAGAAATTATTTTGATATGCCGCTCCACATAAAAAAACCTTCAAACCTTCCTTTTGAAGCGCCGCATCTTGTAAATAAAATGCTGGCTTTGGGCGATGAATCCGTTATATCAACGACTTTAGATTTAAACATCCAGCGGCTTCTTGAACAAAGAATTAAATTTTATATTGAAAGAAATGAAAATAAAGGCATAAATAATGCGAGCGCAATGCTTGTCAATTATAAAACTATGGACGTGTGCGCTTACATAGGTTCTGCGGATTTTTTTAATGATTCGATCGAAGGGCAGGTCAATGGCTGCGCTGCGTACCGTTCTCCGGGTTCTGCGTTAAAACCGTTCATATACGCTATTGCTTTAGATAAAGGGATCATACATCCTTTGACTCTTATGAAAGATACTCCGAAACATTACGGAATTTATGCTCCGGAAAATTCCGACAGAGATTTTTTGGGACCGGTTTTTGCAAAAGAGGCTCTTACGCAAAGCAGAAATATACCGGCGATAGATCTTCTTATACGCATAAATCCCGACAATTTTCTTTATATGCTCCGTAAGGCCGGAGTAAAAAATCTTAAAGATTCCGACTATTACGGTTCTTCGTTTGCGATCGGCGGCTTTGAAATATCTATGGAAAAAATTTCCGAACTTTACGCTATGCTTGCCAACGGCGGAGTAATGAAAAATCTGAAATTTAATAAATTTGAAAAAATCAATGAAGAAAATATTTTAACTCCGGAATCCGCTTTTTTAACTTTGACAATGCTTAAAGACAATAAAAGACCCGAAAACGAAATTAAAGCCGCGGAAAACTTTCACGATTTTGAAGTGTACTGGAAAACCGGAACTTCTTATGCTTACAGAGACGCGTGGACAGCCGGAGTATTCGGAGATTATGTTCTTGTAGTATGGATAGGAAAATTCGACAATGAAGGCCGCCAGTCGTTTACCGCGCGGACATCAGCCGCGCCTTTATTTTTTGAAATAGCTAAATCAATATCCGGCGAAAAAAGAGAAATCAGAGGATCTAAATTATCGGCGGACGGTTTAAATATTTCAAAAGTCGAAGTATGTTCCGTTTCCGGAGATTTGCCGTCGCAATACTGCAATATGAAAACCGAAACGTATTTTATTCCGGCAAAATCGCCTATCAGAATATGCGACGTGCACAGGCCTGTATACATAGACAAAAAAACGGGACTGCGAATGCCGTTTTATGATCCGCAAAAAACGAATGTCGCCGTATACGAATTTTGGAATTCGGAAATAATGTCGATTTTTGCAATGGCCGGAATATCCCACAGGACTCCGCCGAAATATATGCCGGATTTGGAAATATCGAAAGTTACGGAATACGGAAACCCGCCGCAAATTCTTCTGCCCACGCAAAACATAATATACACGTTCAGAGCGGAAAACTTTGAACGCGAAACCGTGCCTTTCAAAGCCGACGCCGACAGCGACGCAAAAAATATTTTTTGGTTTCTAGACAATAAATACATAGGACAAAGCAGATCCGGCACGGTACTTACGGCAAAAACCGAACCCGGCAGCTACACCGTACGCGCAGTCGACGATTTAGGCAGAGCCAGCACGGCAAAACTGAAAGTAGAGATCATAGGAAAATAAACCGGTTCTTAGAAAGTCTCTATTGCTTTTTCTGCTGCGGCCAGAATATCGATCCAAGAGATATTTGATCGTGATAAGACGGCAAAGCATATTAGATAAATTCAGGCAACCAAAAAATATGTAATACCACTTGAAATGAGAAAAGTAAATTATTATATTATTATTTACAATATGTTCCGCGGACTTGCCGCGGGAAACCGCTTAGTTGCTATGCCAGCGCCGTATTTAGACATTACAGTGTAAACTCCAGACGATATCCAAGTTTAAAAACGGAGGCCGACTTTTGACAACTGCTGACGCGCAGTCTTGCTGCGCGGAGGATTATGCGTAACGGTTTTTATACTGCGCGTTTATGTATTTTTATTAACCTATAATTGCCGTTAACAAGGAGAGGAAAAAATGTTAAACAAATTGAAAATTAAAACATTATTATTTGCGGCAATTGCGTTTGCTTTTGTTAAGATCGATTTATATGCGTACAATGTCAATGACTACTCTGACCTTTTAGCTGCCATAGGCGCCAGCACGACAACCATAACGTTTACCACAGACACCGTAAGTTTCACCAGCAATCCGTTAATTAATTATCCCGGCCCTATTGATATTTACGGCAACGGCGTTACATTGGACGGAAACGGCATACATAGGTTATTTAATTTTACCAATACGAATATTTTATTTCACGGCGATATAAATTTTACCAACGGCCGTAATAGCGGAAACGGCGGAGCGATAAACAATAATAATTCAACAACGGCATTTATAAACTGTAATGTAATGTTCAGCAGCAATAGCGTAGGAAGTTACGGCGGTGCGATAGGGAATTCTTCAAATATTTCATTTACGGGAAGCACTGTAACTTTCAGCGGCAATCTGGGCATCGGCGGCGCGGTGTATAATGATGATTATTCAACAATGACATTTACGAACGTTAATGCGGTATTCAGAAATAACAGCGCTTCGCTTCCTTCCCATCTCAACTTCAGCGGAGGCGGAGCGGTATTAAATTCTTATTCAAATCTCTCATTTACGGAAAGCGCTGTAGTGTTCAGCAGTAATAGCACTGTGTCAGACTCCCACACAAGCGGCGGCGGAGCGATATACAATTTTTATTCAAATCTCTCATTTACGGAAAGCGCCGTAATATTCAGCAGCAATAGCAGCGCGGCACCCGGTTCCCCTACCAACGGCGGCGGAGCGATATATAACTACAGGTCAACTATGACATTTACAAACAGCGATGTATTATTTATCGGTAATGTTACGACTGAACCCGGCGGAGCGATATATAGCTACAACGCCGGTTATGCAGGAATAACATTTACAGACAGCAATATAATGTTTATTGAAAATAGAGCAGACGATGGCGGCGCAATGTACAATTATTCAAAATTCTCGTTTACCGGAAGTATCGTAACTTTCAGCAGCAATACGGCAAACAACAGCGGCGGTGCGATATACAATTATTATTCAAATCTCTCGTTTGCGTTTGCGGGAAGTACGGCAACGTTCAGCGGCAATACGGCAAATTATGACGGCGGCGCGATATACAATTATATTACAACTATGACATTTACAAACAGCTATTTAGTATTCAGCGGCAATACGGCAGATTATGCCGGCGGCGCGATATACAATGCGAGATATTCAAATTATATTTCGACAATAAGATTTTCAAACAGCAATGCAATATTCAGCGGCAATACGGCAAATTATGAAGGAGGGGCGATATACAATTTCGGCATAATAAATTTTGATGCAGCTCCGGAAAATACGTTAATATTTGACGGCAATACGGCAGTTAGTTTCGGAGGGGCAATATTCAACGATTATAATGCAATAATAAATTTCACAAACGGAGATATAACGTTCAGAGGAAACGCCTCAGGCGACGGCGGCGCAATACATAATTACGACTATAGCCGGATAAATTTTAACATGACTTCCGGGAACGCGATAATATTCGACGGAAATACCGCAAATAATGACGGAGGAGCGATATACAACTGGAGGTCTGCAGAGCTGACATTTACAAACGGCGAGGTAACATTTGACGGCAATATTGCGGCAAGCAACGGCGGAGCGATATTTAATAATTGGAATTCAGCCATAATAACATTTACAAACAGTAATGTAACGTTTAGCAGCAATACGGCAAATGCCAGCGGCGGAGCGATATATAATGCGTACAATTCGCTGATAGATTTTGCCGCATCAACGGTAAGTTTCATGAATAACAGTTCATGTTTCAGCGGCACAGGATATAATTCCGGCGGAGCAATATATAATAATGGAGCAATTATCAATTTTACCGACAGCTTTGTAAGATTTGAAAATAATAGATCATCCGCAACGGTTATTTTTACTAATGCAGGTTATGGCGGAGCAATATATAATGAAAACGGAAATGTTAATTTTACAAACAGTATGATAATATTCAGCAGCAATACGGCAAATGCTAGCGGCAGCGCGATATACAATACCGATAATTCGACAATAACATTCACAAACGGCAGCATGACATTTGACGGCAATATTGCGGAAGATTACGGCGGGGCGATATATAATGGACATGATTCACTTATAGACTTTGCTTCGTCTTTGTTAACCTTTATGAACAACAGTGCAGATCATGGGGGAGCGATATACGCAGGGTATGGGTCGAACACGAATTTTAGCGATGGGAAAGTAAATTTCATAAACAATGAAGCCGGCAGTGAAGGAGGAGCATTGTACATAGCTGATGCTGCGGTAACGTTTGACACGGACGGCGGGACGGTAACGTTTAGAGGCAATAAAGCAAACGGGAAACCAAACGACGTTTACATGGATACCGGCGCCAAATTAAACATAAGCGGGACAAATGCGATAATATTTGAAGGCGGGATATTAAGCGATATAAGCGGGACGGGGATAGAAATAAACAAAAACGGAACCGGTGCGATACATTTTGGCGGCGAGAATGAAGTATGGGGCGATTTCAACATAAGCGGCGGGGATATTATAATGCTTGCAGATGCGGCATATAAAGGGAAAGCGTTGGAACTGCCTTTGGGAAGTACGCTTGGCATGAACAACGGTACGGTAAATACGATAGAAGTAACCAATGATTTTGTGAGTTTAACGAATTTGAAGATGGACGTATTTTCAGACGGAACAAATGACAAGATAAAAGCGGGAGCGGCATATATAGACGACAATATAGATATCTTTGCGGGTGTAGGACCATATTATCACAGAGAATACGACTTAATAATAACAAGCGATAATTTATCCGGAGTATTTAACAGCAGTTCGCTAGTTCCTTCGGACACGAGTAATCTGATGTACGAACTGTTATATGAAGACGGGATAGTGAAGCTGATAATCAACGGAATAAACCTGACAAGATTTGGGGAATTAAGTCCGCTGACATATAATCAGACGCAGACGGCAAAAGCGTTTAGGGAAATATCCGCAGCTCCGGGGCAATGGGCTCCGATACTGAATGCAATGGTACAAAAACAAATAAACGGAACGGAACCGGAAATAGCGGAAATAAAAGATTTTCTTTCGAGGACATCGGGCTATTTCTTGGCAAACGTAGTAAGGAATTTAGCTGCAGACAGTCCGAACAATGAAGTGTATGACAAAATAAGAAATCACGTGGAACAGCATAAAACGAATTCGGGCTTATGGATACAGGCAAAAGGCGGTATAGAAAGATTTAAGAAAGACGAGAATTCGTTGGAAGATTACAGAGACATATCAATGGGAGTAATGTTTGGATTTGACAGATTTTTGGCAGAGCAGTTTGCGAGCGGCGACATCATGTGGGGAGTATACGCAAGGATAAACAAAGATAATATAGAGCAGGGCAAGCACAGGGCAGACGGGAACAAAAACGGGTTAGGTTTATACGGAGGATACATAAGAGACATTTGGGAACTGAAAGCAATGCTGTTAGGGAGTTTAGACAAGTTCAACACGGAAAGAATGACATACTTGGGAGATATAGCCAAAGGAGAGATAAACGGTATAACGGTAAGCGCGGACATGGAAGCAGATATAAAGGTAATATTAACGGAAAACATAAAGTTCAGGCCTTACTTTGGATTGGAAGCGGCCAATACGGCATATGACGGATTTAAAGAAAGCGGAGCCGGAATATATAATTTAGACGTAAAATCCGGCAGTTATTTTAGGGGAGCCGGAAGAGTTGGAGCTGGTCTGGATTATGAGAAAGCAAGATGGATATGGTATGGGAACATAGAAGGGAAGTATGTATTTGAAGGGAGAAAGCCCGAGATAAAGAGCGAGTTTACGGGTACGGGTATAGATTTTTACAGCAGAGGAAGCGAAGAAGGGAGGATGGAGATAGGATTGGGAGCAGGAGCGGAAGTAAAGATAGCGAGCAACTGGAAAGCATTTGCAAACGCGAAGTATTATGCCGGAGAGAGATACGAGAATTTGTACGGGAATATAGGGATAAGGTATATGTTTAAGAGCAAATCGGCGTCAGGATACTTGAAAGAAGCGAGAGAAAACGCGGAAGAGGCCTGCAGGTTAGCGGATGAAGCCTTTATGATATCGGAGCAATCGTTAGACAAAGTAGAAGAGACAAGAGAACTGGAAGAAGAGATGAATAATACGGAAGACGAAGCGACGAAAGAGGAGACATATTTATTAAAAATAAAGACGGCGACGGAAGCGATAGAAAAAGCGGAAGAAGCGATAATCAAATCCGATGAAACGTTAAAGAAAGCAGGAGAAGCGTATAAGAAAGCTGACATCGCGAATGAATATATATCAAAAGCGAAAGAAGAAGGGTATGAAAAAGCAAGGATGAATAGCATATACGTATTAATTGAAAAGGCGATGGAAAAGTCAGATACCGCAAAAGGAAACGCGTTAAGAGCGAAAGGGGAAGCGCAGGAAATGCTTGCAAGGATTGAAGATGAAAGAACAAAAAATGAAGAATTACAGAGAGAACTTGAAGAAACAAAAATACAGAAAGAAATAAGCGATGCGGAGTTGGAAAAGCAAAAAGCGGAAGCGGAAGAGAGAAGAAAAAGAGAGATGATAAAAACGTATAGTTTGGAGACAAGGACTCATTTCAGGACGGACAGTTATTTTCTGACGAAAAAATTTAAAGAACAGATAAAGGAAATAGTAGGCGATTTAAAGAATTCTAAGTATAGCAAAATAACGATAGAAGGCCATACGGACAGCACGGGTTCGAAAGAATGGAATAAGAAACTGTCGAGACAGAGAGCAAGAAGCGTATATGACGAGTTTATAAAAGCCGGAGCAGACAAAGAAAAAATGAACTATACGGGTTTTGCCGACACTATCCCCGTAAAAAGCAACAAAACCAAAGAAGGCAGAGCAGCAAACAGAAGGACGGAGATATTTATAGAATAGTTTTAACGGCAATTAGGAATGTGGAATGAGGAGTTAACGACGGAAGCTCGGAAGTCCGGAAGTTCGGCAGCTCGGAAAAGACCAAGTGAGCTGAGCGTCAGTGGGACGGAGGAATTGACACGCTTTTCAGTGTGGTCACGGGGACGTAGCAACTGACCAAAAATTTGTGATAGAAAAAAATAGTTTCTGGTCAGTTGCTACGTCCCCGTGACCAAATTCAGGAACAACTCATGGAACAATTTCTGCGTACGGAATTACTTATAGGTAAAGATAATCTTAAAAAACTGCAAAATGCCAAAGTAACTGTTATAGGATTAGGTGCCGTTGGCAGTTTTGCCGTTGAAGCTTTGGCAAGAGCAGGCGTCGGAAATTTTCTGCTTATAGACAGCGATAAAATACAAGCAACAAACATTAACCGTCAGCTTTATGCCCTGCATTCGACTTTAAACAAAGCAAAAACTGATGCCGCAAAAGAAAGAGTTCTTGATATTAATCCTAATTGCAAAGTTGAAACTGTGCGGATTTTCGTAAATTCGGACAATCTGGATGAAGTATTTAAAGAAAAACCTGATTTGGTTATCGACGCGATAGATTCATTCAGCCCAAAAGTAAGGCTTCTTGAATATTGCGTAAAAAATAATTTGCCGGTAATTTCCTCAATGGGAGCTGCATTGAAAACGGATCCTTCGGCAATAAAAGCCGCGGATTTATTTAAAACGCATCATTGCCGTCTTGCAGAAAGACTACGCGGAGAACTGCGTAAATGCGGTATACGAAGCGGAATTATGTGCGTATTTTCCGAGCAGCCAGCACAAATGAAACCTGTATATCCGGAAAACCTTCCCGAAGGCACGGAAGAATTTGAAAAAAATTCAACAAAAATATTAGGCAGCCTGCCGACAATCACGGGAATTTTCGGACTTAATATAGCTAATCTTGCCATTCAAAAAATAATTGACTCATCCGCTTTGCCGTCCCAGATTTTTAAACAGCTTAAATAAATTTATCTTTTCATCCTGTGTTCCAATTTTGACAGGCTTTTGGAAACTTTAGATGACATTTTTTTCACTCCGAGCAATAACATTATGACCGTTTTAAAATCTTCATACATTTCAGGTTCGTAAGGAAGCCAGTTAACTTCGCTGGTATTTTTTGATTCGCTTATCAAATACGATATCTTACCCGAAAAAAACCGAACTCCTTCTTCACAGTGATATCTTCCGTATCCGCTGTCTTTCATTCCGCCGAAAGGAAGGCCGGGGTCTGCAACGCCTTTTATCCATTCATTCACGCCTATCGAACCGGCATTTAATAAATCCGCTATTTTCTCCGCTTTATTTAAATCTTTTGACCAAACGCTTGCGGCAAGGCCGTAACAGCTGTCATTTGCCAACGCAACGGCTTCCTTTTCTGAAGTAAAACTTTTCAGGCACAATACCGGCGCGAAACACTCTTCCCTGAAAATGCGCATTTCAGGCGTAACCCCGTCAAGTATTACCGGAGATAAAAATTCTTCGCTTTTTTCCCCTTTAAATATTATCTTCGCGCCTTTGCGTACGGCGTCGTCAATGAGAGCTTTCAAATAAGGTATTCTTTCGGGCTGCGCAAGCTTCCCGTAATCCCTGCCAAGTTTTATATTCGCGGCATTTTTGAGAAGAAATTTAACGAATTTTTCTTTTATTTTAGCATCGACAAACACCCTCGACATTGCAACGCATATCTGTCCGTTGTTTATAAAAGCGCCGTAAGCGACGGCATTGGCCGTTCTTTGCAGATCCGCGTCAGCGCATATTATGACGGGAGCTTTTCCGCCGAGCTCAAGTACAGCTGGGATCAGAAGTTCTCCGCACAATTTGCCTATTTCTTTACCGGCTTTTGTGCTGCCGGTAAATAAAACCCTCGCCGGTTTTTGCCTTATTGCCGTCTGTACAACATCCGCGCCGCCGTATACGCATTGCACCGTATGCCGCGGAAAACCGGCTTTACGGAAAAGATCCTCAATAATCTTTCCGGTCTTAGGCGTAATTTCAGACGGTTTAAGTATTACGCTGCATCCTGCCGCGACCGCGTTGAGCACAGGCACAAACGCAAGCAAAAAAGGAAAATTCCACGGCGCTATTATGAACGCCGCGCCGGCAGGCTTATATTTTACTTTGCAGGTATCACCGTCGGATTTGAAGGTTTTTTCCTTAAGATTTTCTTCAAGATTTTCCATAAAGTAGTTCAAAGTGCCTAAAGAGGGAAACACGTCAGACGACAAAGGCTCAATCTTTACTTTTCCGGTTTCTTTGCATATCACTGAAACGATATTGTCCAAATTATCAATAATTTCCTGCCGCAATTTCTTAAACATAGCCGCGCGTTTCGTCACGGATATGGTTTTCAATATATCAAACGCCTTTCCGGCATTCTCAAACTTTTTAATAATTTCCCGACTGCCTGTTTTCATGATTTACACCTCCACATTATGGGGACGTAGCAACTGACCAAATTTTTCTTTAATCTGTGACAGAAAAGAATGATTTTCGATCAGTTGCTACGTCCCCAGTATCTAACGTCCTTTTTCATACTGCAGCGTTTTTGTCGTCATATCTGTCACTGCCGCAGGACCGAAATACTGTATCGGGCCGGGAAAAACATAGCTTTCACTCATCGCCCATTTATCTCTGTTTTTGACAAACGCTTTAAAAGGTTTGCCTTTCAAATCAACCAAAGCCTTTTGTATGACCGGTTTTTCTTTGCCGTGTCTTCTTTCAATATTCATCATCATTGTTAAAGGAATTCCGCCGCAAATCCATTGCTTTGGAGGTTTTGTAAGATTTTTGACGGAAGAAAGATAGCCCGTAAGCCCGTTAAGAGCCAAAACCGCCGCATTATATCCCAAAGCGTAAGTATAATTAGCGTCGAAGTTTGAAGGTATTCCGCAGCGTCCTTCATAACCGAAAAAGTGCATAATGGCATTAAATTTGCCTTTAAAATCCCCTGATTTTTTAAGTTCGGAAAGTTTTTTCTGCACCATTTCCACCAAAAGTTTTTCCGTCTCAATCAACGAAACCTGCACGTTCCCGTGCGGATCTCTGTCAAGCATAAGCTGCGAAGCTATGCCTGCCGGCAAAGATTTCATAAGAGCGGAAAGTTTTGAAGGAAGTTTGCCGAATACAAATTCTTTCTTTTCTTCTATTGAATCCATATTTGAAATTGCATCCGCATTGTCTGCCAAAACATCATTGAGCTCGGATATCAACTCTTTCATTTCGGGTATAAACTCTATTAATCCTTCTGGAACCAAAGCCACGCCGAAATTTTTGCCTTTTTCGGAGCGTTTCACAATAATATCAACTATCCCGTCAATGATTTGCGCCAAAGTCATCTTCTTAGCCAAAACTTCTTCGCCGATCAAAACTATGTTAGGCTGCGTTTTAAATCCGACTTCCAAAGTAATATGCGAAGCGCTTCTTCCCATAAGACGCACAAAATGCCAGTATTTTCTTGCAGAATTTACGTCCCTGCAAATATTTCCGACAAGTTCCGAATAAATTTTTGTCGCCGTATCAAAACCGAAAGAAGTTTCGATATGCTCATTTTTCAAATCTCCGTCAATAGTTTTCGGAACGCCGACAACGCACATGCCTGTAAGATTTTCTTTTTTAACATACTCCGCTATCAATGCCGCGTTCGTATTTGAATCGTCTCCACCGACAACTGCCAAAGCGTCGATTTTATTTTTAAGCATATTGTTTTTTGCCGTAACAAACTGTTCCGGAGTTTCGATTTTCGTTCTTCCCGACTGTATAAAATCAAATCCGCCGGTATTTCTGTAATCGTCAAGCACGGCTTCCGATATGACTTTATATTTATTTTCGAGTATTCCAGACGGACCGCCGAGATATCCGATTAAAATATTTTTTTTATTTGCTTTTTTCAATCCGTCAAACAAACCCGCGATCACATTATGCCCTCCGGGCGCCTGACCGCCTGAGAGAACAACGGCAACTTTTATATTTTTCTTTTTAGCGGCATTATTTACGCCTTTAACAAATGTTATTTCCGGCATCCCGTACGTATTTTTAAATATTTCCCGCACTTTTTCCTGATCCGAAACGGATTTCGTGGCTTTTCCGGCTTTTGGTTTAACCGAGGCAGTACCATTTTTTAATATTTCCGGCAACACCGGCTTAAATTTTTTTCTTTCAATTTGCAGCTCCGAAACATTTGCACGCGCCATTTTACTTTTCCTCCGTATTTTAACAACAAATTTTTTTAATAATTATGAGTGGTATTATAACATAAAAAACACTTTTTTTTCCATTTCTATTTCTGCGGCATTTCTTAGAGTGTGTCGACACACTCTAATGATTTGGCGGGCGGGCCTGCTTCTGCCCTGACATACGAAAAGTAATTTTCAGTTCATATTTTTTATATATGCAAAACAGCAAACATAATATTGAAAAAATCATGCACATATATACAAACACATCGCCAATCACGACGTATAAACTTCTGTAATTATTCGTATATACATCTCCGATAAAACTTATGTTTTCATCGACCTTTGTCTTTACCTGACATTTACCGCTTGAACTTATAATTGCCGAAATTCCCGTATTTGCAGCTACAATTAAATTCTTTCTGGTTTC
This sequence comes from Endomicrobiia bacterium, assembly GCA_009776745.1. Classification (GTDB taxonomy): domain Bacteria; phylum Elusimicrobiota; class Endomicrobiia; order Endomicrobiales; family Endomicrobiaceae; genus Endomicrobium_B. The sequence goes on from WRNH01000035.1 coordinate 21,490, forward strand.
AACCGCCCTGAAAATATTCATGACAAAATTCTGATACGGAGTAGCCATATCTAAAAACCACGCGTCGTTTGTGTGATTCGTTAAAATATTGGCGCCTTGCAATACTAAATTTCTTGATAAATCGGGATAATATCTTTCCGAACAGATATTTATT
>WRNH01000036.1 GCA_009776745.1 Endomicrobiia bacterium
CGGGAAGTTTAATATTAATGAATATATTGACGGTGTTGATGAAAAAAGATTGAATGCCGGAAATAATGCTTCTTTTGCCGTTGAGTGTATAAAATATTTTAATGAATATATAGGAGCCGGAGCCGGGATCTCCGCTCAAATTGCCAGAGTAATTGACGGACTGCCCGGCAGGGTTGGTTTTGCCCCGTTATATTTTTCTTTAAAAGTAAGGTCATGGCCGCAAGAGCCCGGATTGTATGGATATGTTTTAGGGCAGATGGGCTATAATTTCTTTTACAGCGATTCCGGATTTGAAAAACGCTTTTCGTCAAAAGAAGGCGGTTTTTATTACGGCGTCGGTTTAGGGTTTGCGTATGAAACATTTATTTTTGAAGGAATTTACAGCGTTAACAGCGGAAGCGTGAAAGATCGCGTTGACGATAATAAAATAAATATGGAATATGGCAAAATTACCGTTTCTATGGGATACAAATTATAAAGGCGGATCGAAGGCAGTGAGTAACTGGCAATTGCGGCGTTTTCGCGAAGTGAAAACCTATTGATATATTTCGGTTTTGCCGAAATACTTAAATTATTCAATCTGTACGGAGGGGAGTTTGAAAAAAATTTTATTTACGGCATTTCTTCTATTTTGTTTTTCCGGAATAAGTTTTGCTTATGCGGCTAAGAAAAACATAAAAGTCGGAGTCATTACTAATGCCGACTCTTTTACCGTTGCGGCTACCGATGATTATTTTATATCGGACGCTGACGGAAAAAAATTCAAACTTACAAAAGGAATGACGGCAATCGCCGCTTTTGAGGGCGGTTTTAAAATGGGCAAGTATACTTTGATTCCGCCTCTGAGGGTCGAGAGTTCAAACGGAATAATATTTGCCGATAAAAAAGCGTACAGAGGTTTTCTTACGGTTTCAAAGTTTAATGCGAGAGCCGTTGTTATAAATGTTTTGACGATTGAAGATTATTTGAAAGGCGTTTTGCCGAAAGAGGCAAGCCCTGGATGGGGTATGGAAGCATTGAAAGCCCAGGCGGTAATAAGCAGAACCTATACGCTTGCCAATATGGGTAAACACGGCGGTCTCGGATTTGATATGTGCGATACAACGCATTGCCAGGTTTACAGCGGAGCCGCATGGGAAGCCCTGAGCTGCAATATCGCGATTTCCAAAACAAAAGCGGAAATTCTTACATACGGCGGCAAACTTGCCCAGACCGTTTTTCATGCTAACTGCGGAGGACATACCGAAGATCCTAAATATGTCTGGAACTGGGGCGGAGTTACTCCCGAATATTTAAAAGGCGTAAAATGCGGATATTGCGAAACTGCGCCGCACGCGGTTTGGGAAAAAACTTTGGATGAAAGCTTTATAATAGAAAAACTGTCAAAGTTCGGAGTAGGCAAGATAAAATCAATTGACATAAAAGGAAAAACGCCTGCCGGTTCAGCGCAGGAAATTGTTATTGACCACAGCAAAGGCACTCTTGATATGAACGCGTACAAGTTCCGCATTGCGGTTGACGCGTGGCAGATAAAAAGCACGACTTTTGACAGCATAAAGAAAGACGGCGCCAAATTTACTTTTAAAGGCAAAGGGTGGGGGCATAAAGTGGGTTTATGCCAGTGGGGCGCAAAAGGCATGGCCGATAAAGGAAAAAAATATAAAAACATTCTTGAACACTATTACCCGAAAACAAAAATGGAAAAAGCGAAATACGAGTGAGAAAGATGTATAGGCGCGCCGATGCGCGGTAACGACGAAAAACGGTTAACAGAGAAACGGCGAAATGCGTTAAAGAGAGCGCAATGTGATCGAAAATGAATTAATATCGGATAATCTTTTAGCAAATTACGATTATGAGATCCCGGCGGAACTTATAGCTCAAAAGCCTGTTGAAAACCGCGCGGATTCGCGCTTGTTTGTCATACGCAAAGAGAGCGGAAAATTTGAGCATAGAAAGTTTTCCGATATAGCGGAATATTTTAATGAGGGCGATTGTCTTGTCATTAATACCACGAAAGTGGTGCCCTCAAGGCTTTTCGGTAAAAAAATAAGCGGCGGTAAAGTTGAGCTTCTTTTTTTAGATCCGTGCCAGTCCGGCGCGGAATACAGGGTTTTGATGAAGCCTTTTCTTGAGACCGGAAAAAAAGTTTATTTTAACGGCGGATTTGAATGTGCCGTAAAATCAAAAACCGAATACGGGGAATCAGTCGTTGAATTTAACAAGACGGGCGTTTTGGAGTTTCTTCAAAAACACGGCATAATGCCGCTGCCTCCGTATATAAACAGAAAAAACGGTTTGGCCGAAAAACTTTCGGATTTTGATAAAGAGAGATATCAGACCGTTTATGCCGGCGCTCCCGGCGCCATTGCCGCTCCTACCGCGGGGCTTCATTTTACCGACGGCATTTTTAAGGCTTTGAAAAATAAGGGCGTAAATTTGGCTCAATTGACGCTGCACGTCGGGTGGGGGACTTTTAAACCGATCGTTAGTGCGGATCTGAACGAACATAAAATGATGTCGGAAAAGTATTATATTGACGCTGAAAACGCAGAAATCATAAACGAGTCAATAAGAAATAATAAAAAAGTCGCGTCGGTAGGTACAACTTCTACCAGAGCTTTGGAGTCTTTGGCGGAAAAGGCAATTACGAATCAAATGCAAAACGGGAAAACGTATATTGGGGAGTTTTCTGGGGAGACTTCGATATTTATACATCCGGGGTATAAATTTAAGGTAATAAATGCTCTTATTACAAATCTGCATTTGCCCAAATCCACGCCATTAATGATGGCAAGCGCTTTTTGCACGAGAGAAATAATGCTGAACGCTTATAAAGAAGCCGTGAAAGAAAAGTACAGGTTTTTTTCCTACGGAGATTCAATGATAATAATTTAAAAGCGGAAAAGAATGCGTTTTTGCGTAATACGGGATAATTGGCGAAATATTGAAAGCAAAAGAAAAAATTAATTTAGTATAATGTCAAATCATGAAAAAAGAACTAACTTACGATTTTATCAGGGAAAATAAAGAGATCCGGACATATCTGAATTTTACGGATTTTGCTTTTTCTAAAATGGGGTATAAGGAACACGGCTTAAGGCATTCGATCTTTGCCGCGGAAATTGCCGGTCAGATTTTAAAATATCTCGACTACAGCGAGAAAGAGCAGGAACTTGCAAAAATTGCGGCTTATATGCATGATATTGGAAATATGATTTCAAAGCACGGTCATGACCAAAGCGGCGCCGTGATGTTTTTGAACATACTGGATACCGATCATTATAATGAAGACGCTTTTGCCGTCGCAAGCGCGATAGGATGCCATGAAGATAAAAACATGGATCCGGTCTCTCCGATAGCCGCGGCATTGGTTTTGGGAGATAAAACCGATGTCCGCCATGAAAGGCTGCGTACGGAAGACATGCATCATCTTGATAAACATTCTAAAGTTATAGCCGCGTGCCAGAAAGTCGATGTGGTTGTGTGTAAAGAAAAAGCGACGATATCTTTGTGGCTTACAATCGACACGTCCGTATGTTCGGTCATGGATTACTTTGAAATATTTTTGTCAAGAACGAACTATTGTAAAAGAGCGAGCTGTATTTTAAATTGCAGTTTTGAACTCTATATCAATAAAGACAAGTTTTTATGAAAGAGGCAAGTAAAAAGTAAAAAACAAAAATTTTAGCCGCTGCCGTTAAAAAGGGAAATTATGGAATGCGGTTCTTACCTTCTGATAAAAAGATCATCTCAGTGTAAAGCAAGGCTTGGGCAGGTTTATACGGCAAGGGGCGTAATAGATACCCCTGTGTTTATGCCTGTCGGAACTCAGGCAACCGTTAAAGGCGTCGCAGCCGAATATTTGAAAAATTCGGGAGCGCAGATAATTCTTGCAAATTCATATCATTTATATCTCCGCCCGGGAACAGATATTATAGAGAAAGCCGGCGGCATACAAAAGTTCAATTCATGGAACGCGCCCATGCTGACCGATTCAGGCGGATTTCAGATCTTCAGTTTAAACGATATAAGAAAACTTTCTGAAGACGGGGCGGAGTTTCGGTCGCATATTGACGGGTCAGCGCATTTTTTCTCTCCGGAAAAATCCATGCAGATCCAAAAAAAAATCGGAGCGGATATCATCATGTGTTTTGACGAATGCACCCCGTATCCGGCAGCGTATGAATATGCAAAAGATTCTATGGAGCTCAGTTTAAGATGGGCTAAAAGATGCAAAGACGAGTTTTATAAAGACAATTCTTATGAAAAACAGGCGCTTTTCGGGATAGTGCAGGGGTCTGTTTATAACGATTTGCGTAAAAGAAGCGCCGAAGAGATGGTGAAAATCGGTTTTACGGGTTATGCCGTAGGCGGTTTATCCGTCGGAGAATCAAAAGAGGATATGCATTCAGTTTTGGAAAATACCGTTCCGCTTTTGCCGGAAGATAAGGCAAGATATCTCATGGGAGTAGGCATGCCGGAAGATTTGTGGGAATGCGTTGAACGCGGAATAGATATGTTTGATTGCGTAATTCCTACGAGAAACGGGCGTAACGGGCAGGTTTTTACGAGTTTAGGCAAATTAAATATAAGAAACGCCGAGTTCAGGGAAGATTTTACAGCTTTGGATCCGGAATGCGGCTGTCCGACATGCAAAGGGTACACAAAAGCTTATTTAAATCATTTGGTCAGGGCGCAGGAGAGTTTATACCTGAGTTTGCTGTCTTTACATAATATTTATTTTATGATAGACTTAATGACAAAAATAAGAAAATCGTTGGAAAGCGATACGTTTCTTGAAGCAAAAAAAGAGTTTTTTGGAAAATACTATTCCAGAAGTTAGGGTGTGTGGACACATAGCCTCTGCGCATCTAAGCTTCTATGCATCTTTTACAGGGAGTTACAATGAAAAAGTTATTTGTTTTAGCCGCGTTCCTTTTGGTTTCAGCCTCATTAATGCCGTCAAACGTTTACGCTCAGGACGCTGCCGGAGGAAGTATGTTCGGCGGATTTATGCCTTTGATCCTGATTTTTGTATTTTTTTATTTGTTTCTCCTCAGACCGCAGCAGAAGAAAGCTAAGGAACACCAGCAGCTTTTAAACGCATTAAAGAGAGACGACAGAATAGTAACGGCCGGAGGGATATACGGTACGGTTGTCGGCGTGAAAGAAAATATCGTGGAAGTTAAGATCGCTAACGGCGTAAACGTGCAGATTGCAAAGCCTTCGATATCTGCGGTCATATCAAAAGATGAAGAAGAAGCCGCAAAGGTTCCCGAAATAGTAAAATGACAAACGCAGGCATAAATGAACGAAAAAAGTTATAAATATTCAAATATAACCGTTGAAGACGTAAAAAGTAATCCGATAGTCTCTAAGCTTATACAGTCGGCAAACGATTATTTGGGCACTATCGGTTATACCGAACACGGAATAAGGCATGTAAGCCTTGTTGCTTCCGTAGCGGGAAATGTTTTGGCCAGCCTTGATTATCCCGAAAGATTTCAGGAACTTGCCGGAATTGCTGCTTACCTTCACGACATAGGAAATGTAATTAACAGGCAGGATCACGGGCAGTCGGCCGCTCTTATAGCGATGAGAATATTGAAAGACATGGGCGCAACTCCGGACGAAATAGCGCTTATAATATCCGCTATCGGCAATCACGAAGAGGAGATAGGCGATCCGGTGAATCCGATAGCCGCGGCTCTTATTTTGGCGGACAAGTCGGACGTTCACAAGACAAGAGTCAGAAATCCTAAGTTTGCGGCTTCAGATATACACGACAGAGTTAATTTTGCGGCGGAAAGGTCTTTTCTTAAAGTTTTAAAGAATAAAAAAATTATTTCTTTGCAGCTGACGGTTGATACGCAGAAATCGCAGGTGATGGAATACTTTGAAATATTTTTGTCCAGAATGCTTATGTGCAGAAGGGCGGCAAATTTTTTAGATTGTAATTTTGAGTTAATTATAAATGAAAGGAAGTTACTCTAATGGGAAAGATTAATTGGAAGTTGTGGACTACCGTTGCATTGTTGGGTTTTTCGGTTTGGTTTTTATTGCCTTCGATCCAATGGTCGAGAATGTCGGACGAAGCAAGAGCAAAAGCGGAAAGAGAAAAAAATCCTATTTTAGGAAAAGTTATCAAGCTGGGACTGGATTTGAAAGGCGGAACCCATCTTCTTTTGGAAGTTGATTCTTCAAAGCTTGAAGAGGGTATGAAAGTCAAAGACGCGGTTGACAGAGCCACTGAAATTATCAGAAACAGAGTTGATCAGTTCGGCGTTGCCGAACCTATGATCGCTAAGCAGGGAGATCAGTGGATAGTTATTCAGCTTCCGGGAATAAAAGATCCTAAATCCGCAAAGGATCTTATAGGAAAAACGGCTTTGCTGGAATTCAGAATAGTAAATAAGAGCAAAGAAGCGAATCAGGCGCTTGATTTATTGAGAGAAAAAGGAATTACGCCTGAAGAATATAGAACAGATCCTTCGCAATATCCGGAAATAGAACAAATAATGCCCGAAGGAGCGTCTATTTTCGCGAGCAAAGAAGATACGGGTTATTATGTGCTTGATAAAGCGGCGCTTACGGGCGCTTCTCTTACCAACGCTAAAGTAGAATTCGGCGGGCAGTTTGGACAGCCCATCGTTTCAATAGAATTTAATAAGGAAGGCGGAAGGGCTTTTGCGGATATTACCGAAAGAAATATCGAAAGAAATCTTGCGATAGTGCTTGACGATATCGTACAGTCCGCTCCGGTCATACGTTCAAGAATACCCGACGGAAAGGCAATAATCGAAGGAAATTTTAATGCCGATGACGCAAGGCTTTTGGCGACTGTTTTAAGAGCCGGAGCGCTTCCCGCGCCGGTCAATGTTATTGAAGAAAGAACTGTCGGGCCTTCGCTGGGAGACGACTCGATCAGAAAAGGATTCGGTTCGGCTTTGCTCGGCGTTATTCTGGTTCTTTTGTTCATGGTTGTTTATTACCGTTTGTCAGGCCTGATAGCGGACTTTGCGCTGGTTATAAATTTAATAGGGCTTATGGCTTTTATGGCTTATTTTCAGTTCACGCTTACGCTTCCTGGCGTCGCGGGCATAGCATTGACTCTTGCCATTGCGGTTGACGCGAACGTTCTTATATTAGAAAGGATAAGAGAAGAGCTGATGGCCGGAAAAACGGCAAGAGTTGCCGTTGACGCGGGTTATCAGAAAGTTTTCTGGACGATTTTTGACGCTAACGTCACATCTTTGATTGCCGCCGTTTTCTTATTTCAATTCGGAACCGGCCCGATAAAAGGTTTTGCCGTTACCCTTTCGATCGGCCTTTGCTTAAGCATGTTTACGGCGATAGCGGTGACAAAGCTTGTATATGAGTTCCTGTTCAAAGAAAACTTGTTATTAAAATTTAAAATATAGGCGGGGGGCATAAAGTGAAATTTATTAATTCGATCAACATAGACTTTATAGGAAAAAGACGCGTATTTTTTGTGATTTCTTTATTTATGGTTGCAGTTTCCGTTGCGGCGTTTATTTACAGAGGCGGTCCTAATTACGGCATTGATTTTACCGGCGGTATGCTGATGCAGGTGTCTTTTGAAAAAAATGTAGCGCTTCAGGATGTGCGCAGATCGCTTGAAGAAGGCGGACTTGCTTCGTTTGAACTTCAGACATCCGATAAAATGGTTATGATAAGAGCGAAAAAAGAAGTCGGCTCGCAGCAGGAATTTGAAAGCAAGGTAAAAGACGCTTTTGCCGTAAAATTCGACGGCAATCCCATTACCGTGGACAGGGTCGAATACGTAGGCCCTTCGGTAGGGGAATATCTCTCAAGGCAGGCATTGTATGCATTCCTTTTTGCGTTTGGAGGCATGATCGTTTATATAGCTTTCAGGTTTAAATCCACTTTATGGGGCATTGCCGGAGTTGTAGGCATTGTTCATGACGTTATAATTGCATTCGGTATGGTTATCCTTGTAAATAAAGAAGTTGACATTGTGGTTATCGCCGCTCTTCTTACCGTGGCGGGTTATTCGATCAACGATACTATTGTTTTGTTTGACAGAATGAGAGAAAATATGCGTCTTTCGATAAAAGAAGATCTTGGCACAATGATCAATAAAAGCATCAATGCGGTTCTTTTGAGAACCGTTGTTACGACCGTTACGGTTTTTATAGTTTCGGGAACTCTGTTTTTCCTTGGCGGAGACGTTATCCATACATTTGCGTATATAATGGTAATAGGTATGTCATTGGGCGCTTTTTCGACTATTTGTATATGCGCGCCGCTTGTATACGTATGGGAAACCGGAAAACGCGACCGCATGAGAGCTGCCAGGCAGCAGGGTTTTATACGCGGTAAATAAAGAAGCCAAATGAAAAAAATACGCAACTTCAAAGTAAACCTGCGCGTGCGTGAAATTGCGCGGGTTATAAAAAAACTCATTAATACGGCGGAATTGCCTGTCGAGACCGAAGAATCTGTTCAAAGAGCGTGCCATTGTTACTCTAAATTTATAATGCCCTCGGTGATCTACGATACTTTTTCAAAAGAAAATATGCCTTTTATTTACGAAAAAGACGCTCCTTCAAAATGGGTTGCCCAGAGCGTTTTTTTTGTCACAATAGGCGTAAAGCTTGAAGAAGAATATCAAAAAAACGAAAAAGCTTTCGGGGAGCATTCCAAAACGATAGTTTCGGCGATAGCGGTTGACGCTTTGGAGCAGGCAAAAAATTTTACGCAGCGTTTGCTCTCGGGCGAAGCCGAAGGCGAAAACTGCGATGTTTCAAGAGGCGTTGATTTGCCGCCGGATTTGTACGAAGAAGCGGCAAAAATTATTCCTATAGACAAAATTGAAACTTCAATACACGAAGGAAAACTTGTTCCGAAGTACTCAAACTGCGGATTGTTTTACTGGATTCCGTCCGGCAAAAAGAAAAGCAAAAAATAAAAGACCTTAAAAGACCTTAACGACCTTAAGGCCCTTAAGGTCCTTAAAGACTTTAAGGTCATTATGGCAACGGTTTTTATCATCATATACAATATATTATTGGCAACTGTACTTATACCGGCTTCAATTTTTATTTTACTTTTCAGCGGGAAATACCGCAAAGAAATCTTTTATAAAATTTCCGAACGTTTTGCCAAATGGGATTATACCGCGAAACAAAACTCAAAAAAAACAGTGTGGATACATTGTTCATCGCTTGGAGAAGTGCGCGCTGTTGAACCCGTTTTAGAGCAATTAAAAGACGGCTGCAATATAATATTGACTGTAATTACAAAAACAGGCAGAGTTTACGGCGAAAAAATTAAAACGCCGGATTTTGTCTCTCTCCTTCCTTTGGATTTTTACCCGCTCATGAATAAAGCGTTTAAAACCGTTAAGCCTGATATTTTGATTTTGGTTGAGACGGAACTGTGGGCATCTATGCTTTACGCCGCCAAAAAACATAATATAAAAATTTTAACCGTTAACGGAAGAATGTCGGCGAAATCGTTTAAAATATACGGTTCTTTAAAATTTTTCTGGAAATATTTCACGGATTCAATAGATCTGATCATGGCAAGAAGCCCTGAAGACGCCGAAAGGTTTGCCGCATTGTCGGGAAGAAAAGAGAATGTATTTGTAAGCGGAAATATTAAATACGACAGGGATTTTAACGTGAAATCTTTAAGGAGCGATTTCGGGCTTGCTCAAGGCGATAAAGTGTTTACTGCCGGCAGTATAAGGGAAACCGAAGACGAAATTGTCGCTGACGCTTATTTAAAAATAAATGCTCGGGGGGACGGCAGCCGAATATACTTTTTTGCCGCGCCGAGGCATTTGTCAAAAATTTCATCGGTGAAAAAAACGCTTGCCGGTAAAAAAATAGAATACGTTCTTTTTTCTTCCCTTGAAGCGGGAAAAACCCCGGAAAAGAATTTTATATTAGTTGACGTGTTCGGAAAACTGCAAAGCATCTACGCAATTTCCGACGTTTGTTTTGTCGGAGGTTCTATTGTCAATAAAGGCGGACAAAATCCCATAGAGCCGGCAGCCTGCGGAAAGCCGGTGCTTTTCGGTAAAAATATGGATAATTTTAAAACCGAATCTGAAATTTTGCTAAAATACGGCGGCGGGATAAACGTGTCCGGTTCCGATGATATAGTTTTCAAGACGGAAGAATTTTTTTCCGACAAAGATCTTATGGAAAAAACCGGAGCAAAGGCTTTAGAGGCGGTAAATTCCCAGAAAGGCTCCGTAAAAATAACGGTAAATAAAATAAAAGAATATTTTCAATGAAACGGGAAACTTTAGCAAAAATAATAGGCTTTGCGGCGTCGGTCATAAGCAAAACTCTCAGAGTTGAACTTTTGAGCGGTACGCGTTACCATCCATGGCCGGCGATATATTCTTTCTGGCACGGCACTGCTTTTACAATGCTTGTCATAAACAGAGACGGCAATATTGTAGTTATGGCAAGTAAATCTAAAGACGGCGATCTTATGGCGGGGCTCCTGAGGTATTTCGGATATCGGGTGGTGCGCGGATCTTCAAGCAGAGGCGGGGAACGCGGTTTGATTGAGCTTATCCGCCACGCGAAAAACGGAGACAAACTGGCATTTGCCGCTGACGGACCCAGAGGCCCGAAACATGTCCTTAAACCCGGCATTATTTATGCCGCCCAAAAGACGGGGCTTCCCATAATTCCCATAAGCAGTTCTTCAAAAAACAGGAGTATATTGAAATCTTGGGACAGGCTGAGAGTTCCTTTTCCTTTTTCTAAAACAGCGCAGATTTTGGGCGATCCAATATACGTAAACCCTGAAGATGATATTGAAACTAAAAGGCTTGAAGTCGAAAAGGCGACAAACAGGCTTTTTGAACTGACCGATAAAATCATTTGGACTAAAAATATAAAAAAGTATCTTGAATTTCATCCGTCTCCTAAAATTTTAATTGTGCAGCCCAGCCGTCTCGGCGATATTATTTTTGCTCTCCCAACGCTTGCCGCGCTGAAAAGAAAATATCCTCACGCGAAGATGAACTGGATCGTTGACGAAAGATGCGCCGAAATTCTGAAGGATAACCCTCTTCTTGACAATATTTTTATTTGGGACAGAACGCAAAAGTCGTACGGGTATTACAAAAAATTAAAAAAACAATTAAGAAGCGAACGCTTTGATTTAAGCGTAGATCTGCACGGTCTTGCTAAATCGGCGATGCTTGTCCGTCTTGCAAACGCGAGATTTAAACTGGCTTCTTCATCGACAAACGGAATGCGGGAACTGTCGTGGATTTTCTCAAAGGAAATAAAAACGAGAGATCCTAACGCGCATTGCGTGGAAAGGCATATGGAAGCTGCCAAATATCTGGACTGCGATGAAAAAATAGAGTATCCGATATTGATACGGGATTGCGATTTTGAAAGCGTGAGAAAAAAACTTGCGCATGAAAACGCGGACATTTCAAAGATAATAGGCATTCATCCCGGCGGAGGCTGGCTTTCAAGAAGATGGAAGGCGGAGAAGTATGCGGCTCTTGCGGGAAGGCTTAAAAATGAGCTTGGCGCGGATATCGTTTTGGTAGGCGGCAAAGAAGGCGGCGCCGGCGAAAAAGGTTTGAATGAAGAGATCATGTCGCAGGCAGGCGTTAAAATATGCGATTTGACCGGCAAACTTACTTTAAAGGAACTTTGCGCTTTTTTTAAAATGTGCAGAGTTTTTGTGGGCAACGAAGCAGGCCCGATGCATATTGCCACGGCTCTTGATGTCCCTGCCGTTGCAATTTTGGGGCCGACAAACGCGAAAAGGACCGGCCCTTTCGGAGGAAAAACAAAAATTATACAGCATCAGCTTTCGTGCCAGCCCTGCAGAAACAGAAACTGTAAAAACGTTCTCTGCATGGATGACATAAAAATCGGGGAAGTCTTTGAAGCGGTGAAAGAAAAGGCGATGCTTCCATGCATCTGAATTTAACATGAAAATACTAATAATCAAACCAAGTTCATTCGGGGATATCGTGCAGGCCGTTCCGTGCGCTGCGGCTTTGAAAAAAGCTTATCCGGGCTGCGAAATAAGCTGGGTTGTTTTTAAACAGTGGGAAGAATTGTTTGAAATTTTTCCCGACGCAGATCATGTTATAACTTGGGATAGGAAAAAAGGCGTAAAAGGTTTTTTCTCGGTTTTAAAAGAAATAAAAAAGACGGAATTTGACGTGATAATGGATCTGCAGGGATTGATGCGCAGCGCGATCCTGGCGAAAATGGCCAAAGGCAAAGTTAAGTTAGGCGTTCCGGGCATGAAAGAGTTTAGCAATATTCTGATAAAAGAAGTTTATCCGGAAAATGCGAAAATTAACGCGACTATGCGAAATCTTGAGCCTGTCCGCTTTTTGACCGGCAAAGAATTTGCTCCTGAAGTCAATATAAAAATCAATGACCCCGCTTTTGCCGTCATTGCGGGGAGCGATAGCGGCGAAGCGGTCCATGCCGGCAGTTTGGGGCGTTTTGCGGCTTTAATGCCTTTCGCAAGAGGCAAAGGCAAAGACTGGAGCATAGAAAATTATTTAGCGCTCATTAAACTTATAAAATCAAAATATCCGCAGCTTGATATTGTCGTTTTGGGTTCAAAAAACGATTTTGGAAAAATAAAGTCCGACAATATTAAAGATCTGTGCGGAATGACAAATTTGAAGGGGCTTGCCGCAGTTCTTTCAAAAGCTTCCGTTGCGGTTGGCGCTGATACGGGATCAATGCATCTGGCGTCTGTTTTGCGGACGCCGTCCGTTTTTATATTCGGCGATTCGGATATAAATGAAACTTCGCCGCGTATCGGAAATTTTTCACTTCTTGTAAATAACGAAAACCGCAAAGAAATAAATAAAATAAAGCCGGAAGACGTTTTTACCGAGGTTGAAAAGTGGATAAAATAATTTTTTTTCACATGAACCAGCTTGGCGATCTTCTTTTTTCGCTTCCTGCCGTTAAAGCCGCCAAAGAACGATCGGGCGCGAAAATAATTTCCGTAGTAAAACCTTCGCTAGCCCCTCTTTTGATTTCAAGCGGACTTGCCGACGAAGTAATTTTTAAAGAAAAGCCATTGCTGAAGCTTATAAAAAATTTAAGGGCTGACGGTTTAGCCGGCAGCAAGGCCGTACTATTTTCAGAGTCGCCAGGTTCCGTATTGGCGGCTTATTTTTCCGGCATTAAAGAAAGAATCGGTTTTGAAAGCGCTTCGCTTTCTTTTCTTTTGACGAAAAAATCAAAAAGAAAAGGCGTTCCGTCTCTTGCCAATAACAAAGAACTTGCTTTAACGGCAGGCTTTCAAAATATTCAAAAAGATTATACCGGAATTTTAAAAATTCCCAGTCAAAATGAATCAAACGTAAAAAAATGGTTTGAAGAAAATAATTTAAATCCTTTAAACGCGATCGCAATATCCGTCGGAGCAAGCAAAAACAGAAAGGACAAGCAATTAAAATCGGAAAAATGGGCTGATGTAATAAACGCTTTGCAAGATAAAGGTTTTAACTGCGTTCTCTCCGGAGCCGCGTGGGAAAAAGACGATTTAAAAGCCGTCGCAGGCATATGCAAAAATCCGCCCAAACTTTTTACGGCGGAAAACGGCGTTTTAGACAGCGCGGCTTTTTTAAAAGCCTGCAAACTGTTTATCGGCATAGATTCGGGCGCCATGCATCTTGCTGCGGCCGTCGGGACAAAATGCATAGGAATATTCGGACACACCGACCCTCTTCAAATAGGCCCCATGCCTTTGGAAAACCACATAATAATAAAGAAAGACGCAATGCCGCAGATCATGCCTCGGGATATTATAAGCAAAGTCTGAGAAACTCCCGTCTTTCTGCCGTACAGACCCTAGAGCGTGAACGCACTCTAATACTTTTAATTTCTAAAAAGCCATTCAAAAATCAATAAAAAAACCTCAATTGACAAAGAAATCCAAAAAATATAAAATTAAGTTTAAATTTCAGATCGATTTAAAGGATAGAAATGGGAATTTTTATATACATAGTAGTATTACTTTTTTCCGTCATTATGCATGAGTTTGCCCACGGTTATGCCGCTTACTTAAGGGGCGATGATACCGCTAAACACGCGGGCAGGCTGACTTTTAATCCCGTTCCTCATATCGAACTTTTCGGGAGCATAATTCTTCCGGCGGCATTGGTCCTTATTCAGGCTCCGGTTCTTTTCGGCTGGGCAAAGCCTGTTCCGGTAAACGGCGCGAAATTTAAAAATCCTAAAGTTGATATTCCTCTTGTTTCAATTGCGGGGCCGGCGGCAAATATTTTGATCGCCGTTGTTTCCGGGATAGGCATAAGAATTATCCATATGATGCCGTCTTTTGAGCAGGGCTTCGGCGGATCGATAAGTTCCGTTTTGTATATAATGGTTATTGTAAATGTCGTCTTGCTGGTCATAAATCTGATCCCTATACCGCCGCTTGACGGTTCAAAAGTCATAACATTGTTTTTACCGCAGGATATTGCCGTAAAATATATAAGGCTTAATCCTTTTTTATGCATGATCACTTTGATCGTACTTTTGTGGTCAGGCATTTTATGGCAGGTTCTCGGGCCTGTAATAAGTATTTTAACTGTTATTGTCAGCGGCGTTCCGCTTAGATAGGTGAAAAATGAAAAAAAAAGTTTTATCGGGGATGAGACCGACGGGAAGACTGCATCTGGGGCATTATTTCGGCGCTTTAAAAAACTGGGTCGAGCTTCAGGATGAGTATGAATGTTATTATATGTCTGCCGACTGGCACGCATTGACGACAGACTATGCCGACACTTCAAAAATAAACGACAATACGTTTGAAATGGCCGCGGATTGGATTACTGCCGGAATAGAACCTGAAAAAAGCGTTATTTTTAAACAGTCGGAAGTTCCTCAGCACAGCGAGCTTTTTTTGATTTTATCAATGCTGACCCCGCTCGGCTGGCTTTACAGATGCCCGACTTATAAAGAGCAGCTTACCGAAATAAAAAATAAAGATCTGCATAATATCGGGTTTTTAGGATATCCCGTTTTGCAGGCTGCCGATATTTTGCTTTATATGGCGGATATAGTTCCCGTGGGAGAAGATCAGCTTGCCCATTTGGAAATGACAAGAGAAATAACCAGAAGGTTTAATAATTTTTACGGAAACGTTTTAACTGAACCTCAGGCAAAGCTTACAAAGTCAGCCAGAGTGCCGGGCACAGACGCCAGAAAAATGTCAAAATCTTACGGAAATTCGGTTTTTCTCGGCGAAGATGACGACGGCATTAAGAAAAAAGTGCAGGAAATGTACACCGATCCTTTGAAAATAAAGAAAAACGACGCCGGACATCCGGACGGCTGCGTTGTTTTTGCTTTCCATAAAATTTTTAATAAAGATTTTGAAGCGAGAGAACGGGAATGCAAAGCGGGTTCGATAGGCTGCGTCGCGTGCAAAAAACAGATAATGGAAATGCTTTCCGTTTTTATGAAGCCGCTTGCCGAAAAAAGAGCTGCCGTTATACGGGATAAAGCGTATTTGGAAAGAGTAATAAAAGAAGGCACGGAGAGAGCCAGGGAAGCGGCGTCTTCTACTATGACGAAAGTGAAAAAAGCGCTGAAGTTTTAACAACGGCAAGTAACAAGTAACAAATAATAAGTAATAAATAATAAATAATAAATAATAAATAAAAAAAGTCTTTCGCCGTTGTCGTTATTTATTATGGGGCTCTCTAATAACCCTGCCTGCGTCGGTCATTCCCGTGAAAACGGGAATCCATGTTTGCTGTTGTCTTCGATAAAAAAGCAATGTGGATTCCCGATAACAAATTTCGGGACAAACAGGGTTTTTAGAGATACCCGTAAAGAGATACCCGTAATAAGTAAAAAAAAGTCTTTCGCCGTTGTCGTTATTTATTATTTATTATTTGTTACCTATTAATTAAATAAGGAAATCTATGGCATACGATATTCATACCGATTCTTTTGAAGGTCCTTTAGATCTTCTTTTGCATCTGATAAAGAAAAACGATTTGGAAATCGGCGGGATAAAAATTGCCGATATAACTTCCGAATATCTTGCGTATATAGACCTAATGAAAGAACTGAACATAGATATTGCCGGCGAGTTCCTTGTTATGGCGTCTACATTGATGCAGATAAAAGCGAGAACGCTTCTTCCTTCCGAAGCGGAAAAAGAAGGCGCGGACGATCCTTTTGACCAGCTTAAAAACAGGCTTTTGGAGTACCAGAAGTACAAAGAAGTCGGGAAACTTTTATCGTATAAAATTCTTGAGAGTTCGCAGATTTATTACAGGCCTGCTCCCGTAGTAAACAGGCATGATTACGTTTTGGACGCTTCAATATTCGATTTAATGAGCAGCTTCAGAGACGCGCTCACCGCTTTGCCCGAAAGCGTGAAAGAAATTATGTATAAAGAGATTCCCATAGAAACAAAAATCAGAGAAATTCTCGACGTGCTTGAAGGAAGGCAGTACGTTTCTTTTACTGAAATTTTGAAATTTCAAAAAACCAAAATGGATTTGATAGTATGTTTTATGGCGGTTCTTGAGCTTGTAAAAAGCAAACAGATAGCCGCGAAACAGTCGGAACTTTTTCAAGACATAAGAATTTACAGGGTTTATAATGAAATAGATCCGGCAGAAAAAGACGAAAACGAAGTATTTGAATTCGCGCGGGAGCAAAATGCCGAAACGCAGGAAGTTCCGGCTCCGGATTTGGAACTGGAGAATGACAGAGAATAGTTAACGGATAATGTCCCTAAAGACAATCAAAATGAGGTTTATAGAAAAGTTAAAAGCGGAGAGTAAAAAATAATGGAAACATCAGAGGTAAAACAAATCCTGGAAGCTTTGCTTTTTGTTTCGGAAAGGCCGGTAAGCCTTAAAGAACTTAAAGATATCGTCAAAGAAGATTATCCCGAAACCGATAATCTTGAAAATATTCTAAACGAGCTTAAAGCCGAGTACGACAATTTAAATAAACCTTATGAAATAAAATTCGTGGCTGACGGGTGGACATTTGCCACTAAGGCTAATTTTTCACCATGGATAAAAAGACTCCTTAAAGAAAAAACGGTTCTGAAACTTTCTCCTTCAGCCTTGGAAACTCTTGCCATGGTGGCGTATAAACAGCCCATAACAAGAGCCGAAATCGATGAAATAAGAGGGGTTGAATCTTCGGGAGTTATAGATACGCTTCTTGAAAGAAAACTCATCAAAATAGTAGGAAGAAAAGAAGCCCTCGGAAGGCCGCTGCTTTACGGCACGACCCAGGAATTTTTAAAGCATTTCGGTTTGGCTCATTTAAGCGAGCTTCCATTAATTGAAGGCGTGTCCGAAGAAGCCCGGCAGACGGAAAATGCTCCCGAGCCCGAACTTCCTTTTGAAGGCAATACTGACGCAGATGTATAGATACATTCAAAATAGTTGTTGTCGTATCCGGATTTATAATATATAATATGCGGAGATTATTATTATTTTATTAAAGGGTGAAAGAATAAATGAGCGAAAATAAATCGCAGCAGGGATTGGATTTAGGTTTATTTATTAATGATCAGTATGTAACGGTGAAAAAAATCGGCCAGGGCGGTATGGGCGTTGTATGGCAGGCATATGATTTCAGCTTAAGAAATTTTATCGCCGTCAAAGAACTTCTCAGCGAATTTTCGGAGCCCAAGTTTGTCGAAATGTTTTACAAAGAAGCGCTGATAGCCAAGAATATTATCCATGATAATATTGTAAGAGTTCAGCATTTCTGGAAAGGAAGCAACGGTTCTTTTTATATTTCGATGGACTTTGTAAGAGGCGTTGACCTTGAAGACCTTATAAGAAGATGCAATGAATTAAAAATTAAAATTCCGTGGGAACTTTCCGTTTTAATATGCATAAGCATGCTTAAAGCGATAGATTACGCAAACAGAGTGGCAAGAGATTCCATAACCGGAAAACCTTACGGAATAGTTTACCGCGATATTTCTCCGGGAAACGTTTTGATATCTTTCGACGGAAACGTTAAACTCAGCGATTTCGGCATCGCGAAAACTTCCGATGAGATCAATGACGGACCGAAGCAGAATGTCGTTACCGGAAAATATCCTTACATGTCCCCTGAACAGATAAAAGGCATTTCGGACATAGACCACCGCGCCGATATTTTTTCGATCGGTGTGGTTTTTTATGAAATGCTTGCAGGAAAACAGCTGTACTCCGGAGATAATTCTGAGATAAAACATCAGGTTTTAACCCAGAAGTTTGATACGGGCTTGCTCAGCGGCATACAGCTTCCTTATGAGATCGGCGAAATTCTTTCAAAATCTCTTGAGAAAGACAGAGGGATGAGATATGAAAGAGCCATTGAAATGTACCGCGATTTGAGAAGGCTTTTAAAAGGCGTTGAAACGGAAGAGCTTGCGGTTGATTTGGCGTCGTTCCTTTCGAGAGTGATGGAAAAAGAGCTTAAAGCTTCGGATGAGACCGTAAGTCTTGTTAAAACTTTTGACAGGCAGGAAATAAAAAATAATACGGCGATACCAAGGATTCTTTGCACGGATTTTATTGTGGGCGAAACTTCGGAACCGGCGATCGTGCCGGTGATTCCTCCGGCTGCGCCGCCCGCGCAGGCAGGCAATAATGCTGCGCCGAAAGAAGTTTTTCCTAAAACTGCCGACGGCAATGTTCAGCCTCAGGCGCAGCAGCAGACTGCAATGCCTCCGGAAACCCAGCCTCAGCAGCCGAAAACTTTTACGCCTCCTCCCGCGGCTTATCAGGCAGTTCCTCAGCCATCGCAGCCAGAAGCTAAAGGAAAAACCGTTTTTGAAGAAGTCGGCGACTGGCTTGTAACAAAGTTCAAAGAAATGAAAAACAGGATAATAAAAATTGTTATCGCCGTTATTCTGGCGGTTTTACTGTTTTTCGCTTTAGATATTTTTATGCAGATAACGTCGTTCGGCAAAAGAATATATTCGTGGCTTTATCCGCCGGATGTTGTCATTACGACTATTCCCGCGGGAGCGACCGTGAGCATGAAAACAAAAGAAGGCGAGGTTATAATACAAAACGCCAATTCATCAACGCCGATACCTTTGAGGCAAGTACAGCCCCAGACATATGTGGTCACGGCCTTGAAAGAAGGTTTCAGGCCGGTGCAGAAAGTTGTCAGGATAGAGGATAGGACCAGTAAATCGAATAAAGATAAGAGCGAAAAAATAGAAATAATGTTTGACTTCCTTCTTGACGTCGCCTCTGAGCCTTCGGGAGCCGACGTTTATGTCGACGGCAATAAGTTCGGCGTTACTCCGTGTAAGATACAGCTTATGGCCGGCGAGCATACGGTAAGGCTTGCTTTGGCGGGATTTGAAGATTTGGGATCCAAAGCGAAAGAATCTAAAGAAGGACAATGCAATATAGATTTTTCAAAACCAAACAATGATGAAATGTTCGTGGGAGTAGATAAACGCTTCTGGCAGACGGAACTTAAAAATGTTGACGGCGAAAATGTTTTCAGCATAAAAGGACACATGTATAAGAAGTTTACTTTCACCTCCGTTCCGGAGAACATGATAATTCATATTGAGGGCGAAGGGCAGCCGAGAGGGCATACGCCTAAAACCGTAAACATGAAAGCGGGAAGTTATAAGGTAAGAATGCTTGACCCTGAAGGAAGATACGGCGAATCTGCCAATAATATCGTTGTTTCGGCAAACTCTGATCCCGAGCTTTATGTTCATATGAACAAGCTTATTTCTTTCAGAGTAAAAGCAAAGGATAACCCTTCGGAATCATTCATGGCGAAACTGACCATACACGGTAAAGAATTTAATACTACAAAACCTCTCGGAACGGGAAAGCCTATTACTGTCCCTTTGCCGAGCGGCAAATATGATTTTACGTTTACTGCCGACGAGTTCAGAACTTATTCAATTAAAGATATTGATATCGCGGGCATAAGCAGCGTAACGGGCAATATGGAATATGCCAGAGTTCCGTTTACCGTAAAAATAGTGGCAATGGATGGAGACAAAGAAATTATTTTGGAAAACGCTTATATATGGCTGGATAGTAAACTTGTCGGAAAAACCAATGAAAAAGGTTCTTGGACAAAAGACGTTTACCCCGGAAAAGTTAAAGGAAAGATTGTAGTAAAAGATTACGACGAGCAGTCATTTGAGAAGTCCGTTTCTTCCGGAAAAGGCGATACTATTAAAATTGTTATGATCCCGTCGGAACCTTTGCCGCCGGAGATTGAGCCTGAGCCTGTGCCTGATCTGGTGCCTGATGATAAAGAACAGCAAAATAAAGAAAAAATCAAAAGATTAAGAGAAAAATTTAGTCCGAAAGAAGCTAATGCTCTTGCTAAAGTCAAAATCAATATTAATGATGACAATGTGTTGGCAGAATACCTTAGAAACAACGATTGGAATGTTCAGAAGGCGTATAATGAGATAAAGAAGAAAATACCACCTGTACCACCACCTGTGGAAGAAGGGGTTGTAATAGTTTGTCCGCATTGCGGATATATTAATACTGTTCCAAAAGGCAGAAGGATAAGATTCTGCGTGAACTGTGCGAGACCGTTAAGATAAAGGAAATTACGAATTGACGGGAAATAAAAGTAATCAACAAAGCATGTTAGGGAAATATAAAGAATTTCAGATAAAATATAAACGTCATTAAAGAAAAAATTCAATAATAATTTGTTACCGTTGTATAGGAGAGTATCATGAAAAATTTATTCAGATTGTCAGTATTTTTATTTCTTGGCATCATGCTGTTAAGCGGTAAGTCATTCGCGGATGTCCCTAAAAAAATTTCATTACAAGGAAGATTGACTGACAGCACTGGCGCTCCTATTTCAGCTTCAAATAAGACTTTCGTTTTTGATTTTTATAGTGAAAGTGACTCTTATCTTTTTACGCTAAGTTCCAGCGGCGTTACTATCAGCAACGGTCTTTACAGCGTTGATCTTGAACTTAGTACTATTGAAATACCTTATCTAGACCAGCCTCTTTACGTTCGAGTAAAATATGACGGAGGCTCTCACATAGGGCAAAGAACGGCTTTAGGAAGCAGTCCGTTCGCTTTAAATGTTATGGATGGCGCTATTACTACTAATAAATTGGAAACACTTGCGGGTTTGCCGACTGGAGCACAGGGAGAAACTGGCAACAAAAATTTAGCATCCGGCGATACATTTCAAGTATTGCAGGCCACAGTAGATAATAAAGGAAGAGTAACGGCATTAACTCCGAGAACAATGACAATGCCTTTAGGTTTAGCTCCGAGCGGAACAGCCGGAGGAGATTTAACAGGAACTTATCCGAATCCTACAATTGGAGCCGGTGTCGTAGTTACAACAAAAATTGCAGATAGTGCGGTAACGAGAG
>WRNH01000037.1 GCA_009776745.1 Endomicrobiia bacterium
CAACAGGCTTTCGCCCGCCGATATGAAAAAGTTTGCGCAAGCTTTAAACAAAGTGACATTGTCGCTTGCCAAACAAATGGCAAAAGACGGCGAAGGCGCGACAAAGCTTATTGAAATCGAAGTAAAAAACGCAAAAAATAAAGAAGACGCAAAAAAAATAGCTTCAACGATCGCAACATCCCCTTTATTTAAAACCGCAATTTTCGGCGCCGACGCCAACTGGGGAAGAGTAATTGCCGCCGCCGGCCGCGCAGGAGTTAATTTTGACCCAATGAAAACCGACGTCTATTTCGGCGGAATTTTAACATGCAAAAACGGCATGGCCATAAACTTTTCCGAAAGCAAAGCCAAAAAAGCTTTACTCAAAAAAGAAGTAAAAATAGCCGTAGATTTAAAAGCAGGCAAAGCCTGCTCTAAATATTATACGTGCGACTTTTCGTATGACTACGTCAAAATCAACGGGGATTATAGGTCATAAAGAAAGAGTGAAGAGTGAAAAGTGTAGAGTGTAGATACGGCAAAGCTAAAGTGATAGTTGGGTTTCTCGAAAAACCCCAATTTTCTTTGTCGTCACAATGAGCGTAAAGATGAAAAAAAACAAATCCGTAAAATATCAAAAGCATATTAATGGTGAAAAAAGTATAATCTCTGAAGTATCGATATATAATGCGTCAATGTCCATTGATAATTTTGTCAACAGAATTATATGCGGCGATTCATTAAAAATAATGAAAACAATACCTGACGGTTCAATAGATTTGATTGTGACAAGTCCGCCGTATAATCTTAAAAATTCTACCGGTAACGGGATGAAAGATCCGCGTAGCGGTAAGTGGAAGAATGCCGCGCTTTGTAACGGATATTTGGATCATAATGATTGTATGCCTCATGATAAATATGTCAAATGGCAGAGAGATTGTTTGAGTGAAATGATGCGTATTATCCCTGAGAATGGAGCAGTTTTTTATAACCATAAATGGCGTGTTCAGAGCGGACTGCTTCAAGACAGATCCGATATTGTCTGCGGATTCCCGGTGAGACAAATAATTATTTGGCGCAGAAAAGGCGGAATTAACTTTAATGCCGGATATTTTTTACCGACTTACGAAGTTATATACTTGATAGCAAAGAAAAAATTTAAGTTAAGCGGCGGGGCAAATTCGTTCGGCGATGTTTGGGAGTTTACACAAGAAACTAATAATCCTCATCCTGCGCCGTTTCCGGTATCTTTAATAGACCGAATTATCAGGTCGACAAATGCAAAGATCGTATTGGATCCATTTATGGGTTCCGGAACTACAGCTGTTGCCGCAAAGATCAATAACAGAAAATATGTCGGAATAGAAATATCGAAAGAGTATATTGAGCTTGCTCAAAGGCGAGTAGGCGAAATATTAATTTAGGATTTAAGAATGAAAATATTTACAAAGCATGAACTGATTGAAAAGCTTAAGGCAATAAGAGAGCTTGGTTGGATTAGAAATACAAGAAAAGGCAATGACGGTTCGGTTGGGAATATGCTCGAAGATTTGTTAGGAATAGAAGAAAATAATTTGCCGATACCCAATTCTGCAGAATGGGAATTGAAATGCCAGAGGAAGAAAACGAATTCTATGACTACTTTGTTCCATATGGAACCGTCCCCCAGAGCATTGAAAATAGTTCCTTCATTATTGCTTCCTAAATATGGCTGGGAACACAAAGAGGCCGGTAAAAAGTATCCTCTGAACGAAAAAAGTTTTAGACAGACAATATCTACAAGAGAAAGATCCGATAGAGGCTTTAAGGTTGCGGTTGACAAATCTGAAAAAAAAGTTTTGATTTCATTTGATGTTTCTGCCGTTTCTAAAAATCACAAAAAATGGCTGGATGGCGTTGTAGATAAAGTCGGAAATACAGAATTGAATCCGCAGCCGTATTGGGGTTTTGAAGATTTATTTCATCATGCGGGAACAAAACTGCATAATTGTTTTTATATTCTTGCTGATACTAAAACGGATAAAAGAACTGCGTTTTTTAAATATGAAAATATATATAAACTTTCCGGATTATCTTTAGAAAAATTCATTGATGCCATAGAAAGAGGCGATATTTTAATTGATTTTGATGCAAGGACAGGGCATAATCACGGAACAAAAATAAGATGTAGGAATTCTGAAATTTTAAAAACTCTGTATTCTGAAGTTGAAGAAATTTAATAAATGAACAAAACAATAAAAATATCTCATAAAGATAAAAATTCGCATAAAAAAGCGGCGGAAATAATTAAAAAAGGCGGGGTGGCGGTGGTGCCTACGGAAACCGTTTACGGTTTTGCCGCTGACGCGTTTAATATTGAAGCGCAGAGAAAAATATATAAAATTAAAGGCAGAAATTTTAAAAAACCGTTGATAGCTATGACTCCGGACATTGAGGCCGTGCGCATGCTTGTAAATATTCCGGAGAAAGCTTTAAAGATAGCTAAGATATTTTGGCCCGGACAGCTTACTTTGATTTTTCCTACTACGGCGCTTGGGAAAATGATGTCCGGCGGAAGAGATAATCTCGGCGTGCGTATTCCGAATAATGAGTTTATGCTGAAACTTCTCAAAGAAATCGGAAAGCCGGTAATGACGACTTCGGTAAACGCTTCAAACAAAAAAAGCGCCAAAACTTTTGAGGAAACTTTGGAGTTTGACGGCATTGCCGATATTATGGTTGACGGCGGCAAATGCGAATTTTCTTTTGAATCAACCGTAATAGATATGGTAAAATTTCCGTATGTGATAATACGCAAAGGCTGCCTGGATACGAATGAGATTTTGAAATACATTTAGACGGCAGAGTGGAGATTGAAGAGTGAAAAGTGAAGATAATGAGTTTTTGCGAAGCAAAAACATATAATAGGTTTCGGCTAAGCCGAAACACAATATTTTCACTCTCCACTCTTCAATCTTCACTCTGCTGTTAAAAAGGGATTTTAATGAAACTATTTGACAACGAATCATTTTTAGGGTATTTGCATGAGATAAATCCTCTGTATGCGGGGATCTATTTTCCTTCTTCAAATCTTTTGACGAAAAAGCGCGGGGATAAAAACGGCGTGAATGTCGGCGATTTTATTGTTATCGAAGGACAAGAGCATGGTTTTCTTGCGCGTCTTATTGAAACGGGTTTGCATGACGGCTGTAATAAAACGATAAAGTCCGAACAGGATGATCTGCAGCTTTTGGGTAAAGCGGAGCTTCTTTTGATTTTTAAAATTTCCGATCCGGACAAAGCGCAAAAAACCGTTTTTGCTTATCCGCCGGCAGGTTCTAAAGTTTATGCCTGTTCCGACGAGCAGATTGAAAAATATATTCGCAGGTTCGGTAATAAAAATAAAGAAAACGAAGTTTTCGCGCAGCTTGGAAAGCTTGTTTCAGGTAATGCGTTTTGCAATGTTTCTTTGAACGCTTTATTCCAAAGACATTGCGCGGTCGTGGGCACGACGGGCGGAGGAAAAAGCTGGACAGTTTCAAAACTTATGGAAGCCGTTATATCAAAAACAAATAACAGGATAATCCTCTTTGACGCAACCGGCGAATACGGCGCGATAAAATCAAAAACGGTTGTTCTCGGCGAAGATTCTTATCTTCCTTATCAGAAATTATCAATAAACGATTTGTTTATTTTGTTAAGACCTGGCGGCGAATCGCAAAAATCTATTTTGCTTGAGGCAGTGCGTTCATTAAAAATCGTGCGTTTGTCCGGAAAAACCGGAGTGTTTAAAAAAGCTTATCAGCAGAGAAAAGAGTATAATGAGCTGTACGAAAAACATGTTACGGAAATAGAAGACAATACGTGCAATTTTGACATCAATTACCTTGTGCCGCAGATAAAAGAGGAGTGCGTGTTATACTTTCCCGAAGGCTGGGGACAGTCCGACCCAAAACTTTATGACCAGCAGGCATCGCTTGTAAACAGGATAGTAAACCTTATAAATACCGACGTTTTTAACAGATTGTTCGGTTTTAAAAACGTTCCGCAAGAGCATGTTTCCATAATAGACGTAATTGAAAAATTTACCGAAGACGCGCAAAGCAAAGGCAGCATTTTAAGAATAAATCTTGAACACGTATCTTCTTTATTTTCGGCAAAAGAAATAACTGCCAATGCCATAGGTTCATACCTTTTAAACAAAGCCAGAGAAAAAGATTTTAAAGAGTCGCCGGTGATACTTGTCGTTGACGAAGCGCATCAGTTTATGAACAAAGGCGTTACCGACGAACATTTCGAAAGTCTCCCGCTAGACGCTTTTGATTTGATAGCAAAAGAGTGCAGAAAGTACGGTTTGTTTCTTTGTCTTGCCACACAGATGCCAAGAGACATTCCCGAGGGAACGCTCAGCCAGCTCGGCTCTTTTATCGTGCACAGGCTGATAAACGAGCGTGATAAAAAAGTAGTTGAAAACGCCGCTTCTTCAGCAGGCAAAAATATGCTGTCATTTTTACCGGCTCTGGGAGAAGGAGAAGCTTTGCTCATAGGCGTTGATTTCCCAATGCCTTTACTTATAAAACTTGATAGGCCGGAAAATCCTCCGGTTTATAATACGCCGCTTTTGAGCGGCAACATAGAGAATAGAGAGTGAAAAGTGAAGAGTGGAGAGTGAAGATACAGCAAAAAAGAAAGAGTGAAAAGTGAAGAGTGGAGAGTGAAGATACGGCAAAAAATAAAGCAGTTGTAGTATCTTCACTTTTCACTCTTCACTCTCCACTCTGCCGTTAAAAGGGGATGTAAAATGGAAAATTTAAAAAAGTCTGACAATGAGATTTATTCTGTTTTGGTAAAAGAGATTGAAAGGCAGAAAAATACCATTGAGCTTATTGCTTCGGAAAATATTGTTTCCGAGGCGGTTATGGAAGCACAGGGGTCTTGTCTTACCAATAAATATGCGGAAGGTTATCCGGGAAAAAGATATTACGGCGGATGTGAAGTTGTAGATGAAGCCGAAGCGCTGGCTATAGAGAGAGCCAAACGGCTCTTTAACGCAAAATTTGCAAATGTCCAGCCTCATTCGGGCGCGCAGGCGAATTTTGCGGTCTTGCTCGCGTTTTTAAAGCCCGGCGACACGATCATGGGTTTGAATTTATCGCACGGCGGACATCTTACCCACGGAAATCCTTTTAACGTGTCCGGCAAATGGTTCAATATAGTCGCGTATAATGTTGACAAAGAAACGGAATACGTTGATTATGACGAAATGGAAAAACTTGCGCAGGAACATAAACCGAAACTTATAATAAGCGGAGCCAGCGCTTATTCAAGAATTTGGGATTGGAAAAGGATCGGCGAAATTGCAAAAAGCGTCGGCGCTTATCATATGTCCGACATGGCGCATTATGCAGGTTTGATAGCTGCCGGCGTTTATCCTTCGCCTATTGAGTATGCGGATATTGTCACGACTACAACGCATAAAACGCTTCGCGGTCCGCGCGGCGGTTTGATACTTACAAATAATGAAGAGCTTGCGAAAAAAATAAATTCAGCGGTTTTTCCCGGAGGGCAGGGCGGACCTTTGATGCACGTTATTGCCGCAAAAGCCGCAGCTTTCGGCGAGGCTTTGCAGCCGGCATTTAAAGAGTATCAGATTCAGGTTTTGAAAAATACGAAAGTGTTAGCCGAAACCCTTGAAAAAGGCGGACTGCGTATCGTTTCCGGCGGGACGGACTCCCACGTGTTTTTGGTCGACTTAAGACCGCTTGGAGTTAAAGGAAAAGACGCTCAGGAAATTTTGGAAAAAGCAGGCATAACTTTAAATAAAAACGGCATACCTTATGACCCTGAAAAGCCGACAATTACATCCGGCATCAGGATCGGCGCGCCTGCCGTAACAACAAGAGGAATGAAAGAAGCCGAAATGGTAAAAATCGGCGAATGCATAGTGAAAGTGCTTAAAAACATAAGCGATGAAAAAGTTATTGAGGAAGTCAAAGCCGAAATGTTAAGTTTGTGTCAAAGTTTTCCGATTTATAAATAGATAGAGAAAATTGTTACCAAAAAAGCATATATTGATTTCAAATGCTATAGTTCAAGGGTATGCTATAGGATAAGACCGCATGCTTTTTTTGCTTTTTATCATCGTTAAAGCCTGCTTTCCGCATTTGTGTTTTCCGCGCTATTATAGCAGACTAACTTAATATAGTCCCATTTCTCAGCGCTGCCTTCCGGTAAATTTTAATTCTTCTGGTATGCGCGTCATAAAAAAATTAAAATTTCCTCGAAAATCATTTCCGATAAACGAGACCATATTAAGTTAGTCTGCTATAGCAATCGATATTGAAAACTTCCAATTAAGTTTGCATTTAATAACAAAATAATATATTATGTAGCTTAAGATTCTGCGTTATTGCAGTATTGTATATTATCTTTTCGGTTTTAGCTGCTTTTAATGTACATTTGATATATTTTCGGCAATGAATTAAGACGGCAGGCTGTATCAAATTCAATTTCCGAATTTATTTTTAGGGTACGACCCCGTAATACCGTCCGCCGTTGATTTGCCGGTTATTTTTATAAATATTTATTTTAAACCTGCAAATACGTTAAAAGGAGGTCGCGGTGAAATTATCCGGTTTGACTCTCAAATTATTTTTTATATCCGTATTGCCTTTGTGTTTCCTCTCCTTTTCTTACGCGCAAACTTCCGTGACAAATTTTGAAGAACTTCAAAATGCCGTATCTTCGTACGCTGAAGACCCAATCATTTTCGACGCAGACAGAATAGATTTTACCGGCAATCTCGACTCGCTTGACGGACGTACGATATTTTTTACGTCAAACCGGCCGTCTACGGTGCTTGACGGAAACTTTCTATACGGAGGTTTTAGAGGACATGACACCGCAGCCCTTATGTTTGAAAATATCGTCTTTTCAAATATGAAAACTCCAAGTCTTTTTAACACTTCCCCGTCAAATTACGGCGGAGCGCTGTATCTCAGCGGTTCGTATGCGGAAATATCCGGAAACAGTTCCTTTAATAATAATCAGGCTGTCAGCGGCGGAGCGATTTATGCCGAAGGGCTTTACTACGACGGAGAAGGCTTGCTTTTGAACGATACGGTATATTTTACAGGCAATAAAGCGGCATTATACGGAGGAGCTATAGCGTTAAATAATATGTACGTTTATGTTAACGGCGCATATTTTCAAAGCAATCAGGCTGCCGTCGGCGGAGCTTTATATTCAAAAAACACATATATTACCGCGTATTCAACCGTAAATTTTTATAATAATTCGGCGGCGCTTAACGGAGGCGCTTTCGCGGGAGAAGATAATTCGACTTTCGAGTTCTACGAACAGGTTTATATCCAGAATAATTCGGCGGAAGAAAAAGGCGGCGGCTTTTACTTAAACAGCTCCGACGCGGAATTTTTTGACACGGCAAACATAACAAATAACAGCGCGCTTTTGGGCGGCGGCTTTGCCGCGGAAAACAATTCTATTGTTTCTTTTGATTCCTCTGCGGCGATAGACAATAATTCAGCTTCTTCTAACGGCGGAGGTTTTTACTCAAATAATGCCGCTGTAGTGTTTTGGGATACTTTGCAGATGAATAATAATACGTCGTCGGGCAAAGGCGGAGGCTTGTATGCCGTAAACAATTCGCTGATTCTCGGTTTTGGAGAAAGTACGCTCAGCGCAAACACCGCATACGGGGACGGCGGCGGTTTTTATGCCGGAAGCGCTTCCGGAGTTTCACTCGGGGAATCCGAAATTTCTTATAACAGAAGTTACGGCTCGGGAGGCGGTTTTGCTTCCGACATGTCGGAAGTTTATTTTGATTATACTGCGGATTTTACCGCAAACACGGCTTCGGTAAACGGCGGAGGTTTCAGCGTTGCAGGCGGGTCCGAAGTGACTTTTGAGCAGATCACGGATTTCACGAATAATTCTTCCGGACAAAACGGCGGCGGCTTTTATTCAAACGCTTCAAACATATCTTTTTGGAATAATGTAAATTTTGACGGAAATACGTCTAATGCGCAAGGCGGCGGGTTTACGGCTGCAAATAATTCTTCGGTAAACTTTGGCAGCGGGGCTGTGTTTTCCAAAAATCACTCCGGCGGTTCCGGCGGAGCCGTTTCCCTTCTTTCAGGTTCTTCTGCCACTTTTCATGGGGACTGGAGCGGCGCTAGCGATGTATTTGAAGGAAATGCTTCTTCTTTAAACGGCGGAGCTATTTCCATAGAGAACGCATTTTTATATTCATACGCGCCTGACATAATATTTCAAAATAATACCGCGCAGCAAAACGGAGGCGCGGTTTATTTTAGCGGCAATAATGCCATTGCGCATTTCGGCTCGGATGTGAAAAGCATTTCTTTTAATGCAAATTCGGCTTTAAACGGAGGCGCGGTTTATATAGCGGATTCTTTGCAAAATTTTATACTTGAAAGAGATAATAATATTTTTGAATCGAATACGGCAAGCAATTCCGGCGGAGCTTTTTTCACGGATAACGGTTCCGTATATATTTCAGGCAATAAATCTTTCACAAACAATTCGGCTGCAAACTATGGCGGAGCCGCGGCTATAACAAACGGATCGTCTTTCAATTTTGGAAATGATGCTCTCTTTAGTGACAATTCTGCAGGAACAGCGGGAGGAGCCCTTTTTATCGATTCTTCCGAAGTTTATCTTGCAGACCCTTATTTTTACGGTAATACGGCTTCCGCCGGCGGCGGAGCCGTATATTTACAAGGCAGTCAAAACAATTTTGCTTCATTAAATATCGTAACTTTTTTATCGACGGTATTTAGCGGCAATATTGCAAACGGCGCGTCTAATGCTTTGCATATAGGGGATTACAGTTCCGTAGAATTTACCGTGCATGACGGAGCAGCCGTTGAAATGCATGACGGAATAACAAGCGGAAATTTTGAAGTCTCTTTTGCATATTCGGGCGCCGGCGATTTTAATTTTTACGGCGATGCGTCGGATAATTACTCCGAAATGACGATAAATTCGCAAAACGGCGCCGCTTTTAATTTGAGGAGCGGAGCAAAGCTCAATGCCGGAAATTTTTACAATATGAAAGATTCCATATTCAATATGCACAATTCGCAGATAGATACGGTCAACGTAAACGATTTCACAAACGACGGAATATTGAACATGGAAGTATTTTCATCATTAAACGCCGGCGACAGCATCATTGCTTCCGGCAATGTAAATTTGGGAGACACGAGCGTTTTGAATCTCAATGACGATTTTACCGATACGAATTTCAGGAGTAAAACTTTTAGACTCATTAATTTCGGCGGAGATTTAAGCGGCATTTTCGCAGTCGTAAACTTTAATTCGCCGGTGATTTTTTCTACCGTGCCCGTAATCAATTACGGCGATTTTATTCCCGAATGGATAACGGTAACTTACCGCGGAGATCTGAACGCTACTAATTTCAGATACCTTTCGGGGCTTTCATTCAACCAGAAACAAACGGCAAAAACGTTTGACGCGCTTTCCGAAAACAGCGCCGGTGACTTGGACGGCGTCATTTCCGTGATCGAAGCAGGTTCCGACAAAGAGATAAAAAATGCGCTGGCGCAGTCTTCCGGATATTTTCTTGCCAATGTGATAAGAAGCGCGGCAATAGATTTGGAAAACAAAGAGCTATACTACAGAATAAAAAATCATTGTTCCCATGGAGAAGGCAGCGGTTTATGGGCGCAGTTTAATTATAATGCGATAAAAAATTCCTCGGATGAAAATTCGTTGAACGATTATAAAGACACGGTTGCAGGAATGACTGCCGGCTATGATATGTACAAGGACGGAAAAATGGCGGGATTTTACGGAAAATATAATTCGCACAATATTAGTCAGGATCCAAAAAATGAAGCGGATATGGCAAATGTCGGCGTAGGAGTATACGGCGGGATCATAGAACCTAAATGGGAATTGAAAGGAAATATCAGCGGAAGTTACAATGATTTTTCTACCTCAAGATATATCCCCTTTTTAAACAGAAAGGCAGAAGCCGGTTTTAACGGAACTACATTCGGCGCCGATATGGAAGGTACTTTCAAATATAAGCTCTCCTACGATTTTGAACTCAGGCCTTTTGCGGGACTTGAATTTAAAAAAACATATTACAATGATTTTTCCGAAAGCGGAGCCGGAAGTTTAAATCTTGACGTAGAAGGCGGAGAATACACGCGTTCCGCGGCCAGGATCGGAATCGGCACGTTTTATGAAAAAAAGTTTGTCTCTTTGTATATAAGCGGAGAAGTAAAATATCTTTTGAGCGAAGAATTTCCGCAGATAGAATCGTCTTTTGAAAATACAAAAGTTATTTTTAAAAGCAGGGGAGCCCAAGAAGGCAGAGCGGAGCTGGGGGCTTCTGCCGGCGTAAGCGTAAGAATAATAGATTCCGTGAAAATTTTTACGAACACAAGTTTTTTGGCGGCTGAAAAATACAGCAATTTTTACGCAAATTTAGGAGCCCGTTATAATTTTTGCAAACTGAGAAAAAAGTCTAAATCTGACACAACTGCGGACGGATTCAATTATGCTCCTCCTCCGGGTTTTACGAATGATTCGTCCCTTAGCGCGCCGTCGCATGAAACAAAGACGGATGAAAATAAACTTTCCGACGATTTTTTCGATTCGCTTATAGACGGAATAAACAAAAATAACCTGACGGAAGATATGCAAACCGCTTTAACGGACAAAAGTAAAGATGCCGATTCGGCAATAAGCATAGAACTTATAAAACCCGTCATCGATGAAAATGACATTTCAAAAAGTTCCGCAAACAAACCTAAAACATATATTTTAAATATGTCAAATTTTGTAGTCAATAAAGCTGTCCTTACGGAAAAAGCCGCAAATGATTTGATTTTCATTGCAAATGAAATTATGAATAGCAGTTACAAAAGCATTAAGATCTCAGGTCATACGGATTCTACAGGAAATGACGAGATCAATGCCAAACTTTCCAAGGAAAGAGCAAAATCCGTTTACGATACTTTTGTCAAAGCCGGAATTCCTCCGGAAAAAATGTATTATCTCGGAATGTCGTCGTTAAAACCGGCAGCTTCAAACAATACCAAAGAAGGGCGCGCAAAAAACAGGCGCGTAGAAATTGAAATAGAATAAATGGCATAGCAGGGAACTTAACCTTCGGTCTGTGTTTTAGCATAGTTGAATGCTAATGACGGCGCATAGGCATTACTCTCCTGTCTTTAACCCCGAATTATTAGATTTTATAACAAGCTGTTTTCCTCTCGCTCCTCGCGGGCAATGCTTTCTTTATTATTTGACAAGTTATTGCCAATAACTTAAATATATGGTACTAATATTATCTGAAAAAATAATATATAAAAATTAGAATTTT
Source organism: Endomicrobiia bacterium (assembly GCA_009776745.1). Taxonomy (GTDB): domain Bacteria; phylum Elusimicrobiota; class Endomicrobiia; order Endomicrobiales; family Endomicrobiaceae; genus Endomicrobium_B. The sequence continues at coordinate 11,360 of WRNH01000037.1, forward strand.
ATTGATTTTGCCGCTTTCATCTGTTTACGCAAAAATAAATGCAGTATAAAAAGGAAACTTTGTTTTATGAAAAAAATTATTTTAAAAGCCGGCGAGGGCAGAAGAGTAAAGAACGGGCATAAGTGGGTGTTTTCAAATGAGATAAAACTTGTTGAAGGCAGTCCGAAAGCGGGAGATATTGTTTTTCTTTTTGACAATAATGAAGAGTTTATGGGACAGGGTTTTTATAATCCGCGTTCGCTGATCGCTTTTAGAATGTTGACGGACAAAAAAGAAGATATCGACGTGTTTTTCTGGCAGAAACGCATTGAAGTGGCCAGATTGCTTAGGGAAAGGATTTATCCCGAAATAAAATCTTACAGAGCTGTATTCGGCGAGTCCGACGGCATGTCCGGAACAATTATAGATAAATATGAAGATTATCTTTCGGTTCAATTTGTTTCTGCGGGCGCTGACAGGGAAAAAGAAAATATTCTTGAAGCCGCAAAAAAAGTTTTTGCGCCCAAAGGCGTTTATATAAGAAACGACGTAAACCTGCGAAAATTGGAAAATGCGGATCTGGCAGCGGAAAATGAAATTTTTTACGGCAAAATACCGGAAGAAATTATTATAGATGAAAACGGTTTAAAATTTTACGCCGACATAATAGGCGGACAAAAAACAGGATACTTTTTTGACCAGAGAGATAACAGAAAAAAACTTGCCAAATATGTAAAAGGAGCGAAATTCCTCGACTGTTATTGCCATACGGGAGCTTTCGGGATATACGCTAAAAAAGCCGGAGCAAGAGACGTCATTTTTGTAGATTCCTCAATGCCTGCGCTTGAAACCGCTGAAAAAAATTACGCGCTTAACGGGTTTAAGAATTTTGAAGGACTGGAAGCTGATGCCCTCGAATATCTTGAGTCAAAAGAATCTAAGTCGGAAAGGTTTGATATTGTAAATATTGATCCGCCCGGGCTTATAAAAAGCCGAAAAGATTTTAACGCCGGCTTTAAACATTATGTTAAAGTTAACGAAGCGGCGATGAAACTTTTAAAGAGCGGAGGTATTCTGGCGACATCGTCCTGTTCCCATCATTTGAATTTTAAAGATTTTAACGAAGTTATAAATCAGGCCGCGGGAAGAGCAAAAAGGGAAGCGTTGATTTTGGAATACGGTTTTCAGTCAAAAGATCATCCTGTTTCGGCTTCAATGACTGAAACCGGATATCTTAATTTTGCAATAATATTAATCAAATAAAAATGAAAAATTTATTTATAAGGCTTATTTTAATTTTCTGCGTATCCGTATACTGCGTTTTGCAAAGCGCGGCTCAGGATAATGCAGGGCTTTTGGATTCGTTAAATAAATTAAATTCCGAAATAAGCAGGCTTGAAGAAACGCATAAAGCTTATGCCGAAAATCTTAAAAAAATTACCGCTTCAGGCAGTTCCTCTAATGCCGCGGCAGCGAAAGATGCAATGTTAAGAGTTAATTCGGCTTTGGCAAGGGCGTATAGCGGCAGAGGCGCGGTTTTCTTTGATTTTGAAATGTTTGAAGACGCCGTAAAAGAATTTGATAAAGCCGCTGCTTTGGATAAAAAATACAAAGACGCTTATTTTATGAAAGCTCTTTCATTGATTCGTTTGGAAAAAAATGAAGAAGCTTTAAAAGAGCTTGAATTAACTTTGAAGCTGGCGCCAAATGACGCGGAAGCGCATTTTGCCAGCGGAGAAGTTTTGGTTTTGCTTGACAGAAAAGAGGATGCGCTTAAGGCCTATGATAAAGCTTTGGGCATAAATAAAAAATACGCCGAAGCCGCTTATAACAAAGCTTATGTTTTGTCGTCGTTGGGCAGAACCGGCGAAGCGGTAGAAATTTATGAAGGTCTTATAAAAGACGGCGTGAAAAAATTTCCCGTTTATTACAGTAAAGGCATTTTGCTTATGAATTCCGAAAAATATAAAGAGGCTGCCGCGGATTTTGAAAAAGCCGAAGAACTTGACCCTGATAATAAAGATATTTCTTATGCAAAGGCCGCGTGTTTTTATAAATCGGGACAGTTTGAACACGCGCTTAAAACTTACGACGAACTTATAAAACGCGAGCCGGATTTTGGAGAAGTGTATATGAATAAAGCCGCGGCTCTTTTGGCTTTAAAGCGTTATGATGAGGCGTCCGAAGTTTTTGAGCGGATAATACGGCTCGGTAATGCAGGGGCAGAACTCTTTTTTTATAAAGGGTCGTCTTTATACAATGCAAAAAAATACGAAGAGGCAATTAAAGAATTTGATAATGCCGTAAAAGAAGATAAAAAATACGTGAAAGCGTATTTCAACAGGGGGCTTTCGTTTTTTGAGCTGAAAAAATATAAAGAAGCTTTAAAAGATTTTGATAAAACCATTCAGATGGAACCTTCAAATGCGGAAGCATATTATTGTAAAGGCCTGACTTTTTATAATATGGGCAATTTTAAATCCGCGCTTAAAACTTTTGATATGTTTATCGCTATTGTTCCCGGCAGCAAGGAAGCTTTTAATATGAAAGGGCTATCCTTATATCAGCTCGGCAAAAACGAAGAATCTATTGCGGAGTTTGATAAGGCCATAGCCATATATCCGGAATACAGCGACGCGTATTATAATAAAGCGGCTGCGCTTGCGGCATTGGGCAAAAAGGATGAAGTAACGGAAATGTTAAATAAGGTCGACGAACTGAACATGCAAAAATTCGGAAGCGAAAAAATAAAATAAATCCGAGAACTGTAAAATATTTTTAAAGCGTTATTGATTTCGCAGCGGAAATGATAAAGTAAATAAAAACTGCGGATATGCAGGCCGTTATTGTTCCCACAAGCCATAAGGGCATGACCTTGTCAAAAACCGAAGGCCCGCTTTCTTTGTTTGCTTTTACGGGTTTTATTTTTAAATTGTTAAAAGCGTGAGAAGTTCCGATTTCTTTTTCTGCCAGAAAATTTCTTAAAGAATACTTTAGTTCATACCTGTCTTTTTTTGAAACTGCAAGATACAGGTTAAGCCATTGGTCGGCTTCAGTATTTGTTTCACCCGAGTTAAGTTTTTGCGTGTTAGCCATTAAAAACGCTATCCAGTAAGACACGGTACAGCATCTGTTAATTTTGTCCGCCGTTATTATTACGGACGCGGCCCCATCTCCGGTTTCCGGTGCTTCTCTTTTTGCTACGATTTCTTCGTCGTACACTTCAACGCATCTTGAATCAAACCATACTTCCTGATTCATCGGTTCGGCAATTTGTTCTTTTAGCTGTTTTATTATTTCCGCGCGTTTTAATATTTTGCCTTTGATCCTGTCTAAAGCGTATTCTCTCTGTTTTAACGCCTGCTGAAAAACTTTTTTGTTTACGTTTGACGGATAATTGTCCGTAAAACGATGCAGGGTAAGTTTTTGCGCCGTGAAATTTATTAACAATATGAAGGGGTATAATTGTTTAAGCGCTTCGTCGGATTTTTTTTGCTCAAAAACCGCGCGATTTAAAAAATCAAGTTTGTCTATCGCGTAATCAATCGTGTCTATAAACCCCGAGACATTTGTTTTGCTTTCTCTCAAAAAATTACACAGCACGGAAACCGATATATGCGCTTTTGTGTTAAGCTCCTGAAAGAAAAACATGCTCTGCACTATATCGTCGAATTTTATTTTTGAATTAAGAAGTTCTACGGAATCGCAAAGCAGCAATTTTTTTTGCGTTTCTATGAAAAAAAATTCCGGCTCGGAATACAGGCTGAGGTAATTGTCTATGTATAAAAAACATTCGATAAGTTTAGAAGCTTCTTCTTCAGGCGTTTTTGCCAGCTCGACCTGTTTTTGGATCTCATATATTTTAGCAAGAGTATTGTCTTTGAGTTCGCTTTCTTTTACCTCCGCCTGCTGAAGTTCCGCAGATCCTTCGGGTTCGTCAAGAAGCCGCCTCAACGACGAATTATACAGGGACAAACTTTCAAGTTTGTCTTTGATTTCTTCGTTGTTGGCCAGATTTTTTAACGGTGATATTTTTTCGGCAACCGCATTCCAATCCATATGTTTCTCCGTTAGCCTTAATGAGATATTATACAATTTTTAAACAAAATTAGTACTGCTTTTAACAACAAAGTGAAAAGTTGAAAGTGAAAAGTGAAAATGAGATATTTTAGCTTTTAAGCGGTTTTCGGTAAAAACGCAATAATTCTGTTTCGTATGCGGGGTTCTCTAAAAACCTGTATTTTCAGTGTCGTCATTGCGGCCCCGAGCCGCAATCTCGTCGTGAACCACAGATTGCGGGTCAAGCCCGCAATGACAAAAGTGGGGTTTTTAGAGAGACCCATGTGTTAATAGTTTTTATTAAAATGATATAATATCGAAAAGTTAGAAACTCAGAAGCTTGGTAAAGACGAGGATAAACGACAAAGGCAAAACAATCAGAGCTCCTCTCGGCTTTTCAGCTGTACAGCTCTCCAAACTTCTAAAACGGAGTTTTTTATGAAAAATATGCCGGTTTTTGACAAAGTGGATCCTTCACTTCTTGAAATTATGCCGTATCGGTACGTTGGTAAAAATATTAATGTATGCATTGAAACCGAAGAGTTCACTTGCCTTTGCCCGTGGACGGGTCTTCCCGATTACGCTTATCTCATAATTAATTATACTCCGGCAAAAAGCGTTGTTGAACTTAAATCTCTGAAAATGTATTTGCAAAGTTTCAGAATGGTCGGCATGGTGCATGAAAGCGTTGTAAACAAAATATTGGAAGATTTGGTAAAAGCCGTAAAGCCTGAAAATATGAGCGTCGAACTTGAATTCGCCGTACGCGGCGGAATTACTACGACCGTTTCCGCGCAATACCATAGAAAGGCAGATAAAAGAGAAAAGGTAAAAGGTAAAAGGTAACGGATTTCATTCATTACTTGCCTCTGATCGGGAGTTAAGCGTGTTTAGAAAAAATCAAAATATACATTTTGTGGGTATTGGCGGTTCGGGGATGTCGGGGATCGCGGAAGTTTTGATAAATCTGGGGCATAATGTTTCCGGATCGGATTTAAAAAAAACGGATATTACCGAACATTTAAAAGCCGCAGGGGCGAAAATTTTTATCGGTCACGACGAAAAAAATATAAAAAATGCGGAAGTGATCGTAACTTCGACTGCTGTAAGCAAAAATAATCCGGAAGTTGCTGCGGCTGTAAAAAACAAAATTCCGGTAATACCGCGCGTGGAAATGCTTGCCGAGCTTGCAAGGCTCAAGTATGCCGTAACGATCGCCGGAACGCACGGAAAAACAACAACTACTTCGATGACCGCTTTGGTTTTGGACGAAGGCGGGCTTGATCCGACTATAGTTATCGGCGGAAGACTGAAGAATCTTAAAACCAGCGCGCGTCTCGGGCGCGGTGAATATATGGTTGCCGAAGCCGATGAATCCGACGGATCGTTTTTAAAACTTTCTCCCGTAATAACCGTTGTCACAAATATCGATAATGATCATCTTGATTATTACGGAGATATGGGTAATCTTAAACAAGCTTTTATAAAACATATCAACAGCATTCCTTTTTACGGCGCCGCAATTATTTGCGCCGACAATAAATTAATAAAAGAAATAATGCCTGAAATAAAAAGAAAATACATAACCTACGGCTTGACGGGCAATCCCGACATTAAAGCCGTAAATATAGGACGGGACGCGGACTGTACTGCCTACGAAGTTGTTTATAAAGGCAAAAAACTCGGCAGAGTCTGCATAAAAGTTCCGGGTCTGCACAATGTGTCAAACTCGCTGGCGTCGATAGGCGTAGGTTTGTGGCTGGGTATTCCTTTCAATCATATCGCAAGAGCAATCAATTCTTTTGACGGTGTGGGAAGACGCCTTGAAATTAAAGGCGAAAAAAACGGCGTGACAATTATAGACGATTACGGACATCACCCGACGGAAGCGGCAGCGACAATTAAAGCCATAAAACATTTCTGGCCCAAGAGAAGGCTTATAGTTTTGTTTCAGCCGCACAGATACACGCGAACGGCGCAGCTTTTTGAAGAGTTCGGGAAAAGTTTTTCCGGCGCGGATCTTGTAAAAGTTCTTGATATTTATGCTGCCGGAGAAAAACCGGTCAAAGGCGTGAGTTCGGATTTGATAATAAAAAGCCTGAAAAAAAATAAATGCGCAGCCGAAAAGTTTAAAAATTTGAAATCTTTGCGCGAAACATTGTCTTCCGGCGATATAGTGCTGACGCTGGGCGCAGGCGACGTGTGGAAAAAAGGCGAAGAGCTGCTGCGGATAATGGAGAATAAAGAAAACGGCAGGATGAAATATTAGGGTGAACACACCCTAAGCCTGCGGAAAAGGAATGACGTTAAAGTCTTTAAGGACTTTAAGGTCATTAAAGACTTTTTGCAGTGCAGGTTTAAACTCTGCAGGGAGAACTTCACTGTTTTTTTACGTAAATTGACAAATGGCAAACGAAATTATTAAAAAACTATCTGACGCGGGCTGTAAAATACATAACAATAAAATGCTATCGGAGTTTTGTTCTTTTAAGATAGGCGGTCCTGCGGATTTTTTTGTTGAAATTCCGACGGAAAACGCTTTGCGCGTTTTTTTAGAAGCTGTTTCCGCTGAAAAAATACCTTTTTTTTTCATAGGCGGCGGCACGAATATTCTGTTTTCCGATAAAGGTTACAGAGGCGTCATCGCAAAGCTTGCCGGAGAGTTTGATGTGATAAATATACAAGGCAGCAAAGCTGCCTGTGGCGCAGGAGTAAGTCTGCCTGTTTTGGTAAACAAGACGGCTTCTGAAAATTTGTCCGGACTTGAATACTGCGCGGGAATTCCGGGCACTGTCGGCGGCGCTGTTTTCGGCAATGCCGGAAGCGCAGAAAATTGGATAAGCGATGCGGTTGAAAGCGTGGAAATATACAAAAAAGCGGAAAGCGGAAAGTGGAAAGCGGAAATAATGAAGAAAGATGATATAAATTTTCAGTATAGAAAAAGCGGTCTTGAAAACTGTATTATTACAAAAATTAATTTTACATTGAAAAAAGAAACGGAAAGAAACATTTTAAAAGAAATTTCCGAAAGTATTTCAAAACGTGCAAAATCGCAGCCTTTATCTATGGCGAACGCCGGATGCATATTCAAAAATCCCGCTGGGCTCAGCGCCGGAAAACTTATTGACGATGCAGGACTTAAAGGCAGGAAAAAAGGCGGTGCAAAAGTTTCGGAAATGCATGCCAATTTTATAGTAAATACCGGCGGCGCGGATTGCGATGATATTCTCGACTTGATTTATATTGTCAGAAAAACCGTAAAAGAAAAATTTAACATAGACTTGGAACTCGAAATAAAAATAGGTCATGGGGACGGAGGAGTTGACCCAAAATAAAATATTTAATAAAACAGAATAAATTTGAGTTTTAGCAAAATAGCAAATATTCTTTAGGTTGTAAGAAGAAGTTTGAGAAGAGCATTAGCTGCAAACAATCAATAAATTTTGGGTCAATTCCTCCGTCCCTGTGACCCATGGCTCCGCCATTGGAGTATTATGAATATAGTTGATTTAAGCGCGAAAAAAGCAGACCTTGAATGCTTAAAGAAAGCAATCGGGAGCAGCAGGGTTGTAGCATTAGGCGAGTGCGCCCATTTTGTCCGGGAATTTTGGGAGTTGCGGCAGCATTTGTTTGAGTATCTTCACGAAAAATGCGGATTTAATTTTTTCGCAATGGAGTTTGGATTTGCAGAAGGCTACCGTCTTGAAAAGTGGATAAAAGGCGAGGGCGATAAGACTAAACTTTCCGACTACAGCGAAGCGGCTGCCAAATGGGGCGCTTCGGAAACTATGCTGTGGCTGCGCGAGTACAATAATACAAACAAAAATAAAATCCGGTTTGCCGGAATTGACATTCCCGAAGCAGGCGGGACTATCATCCCCGCCTTATCCCCTTTGCAAGATTATATCAAGAAAGCAGACAATTCTCTTGAAGCGAAATTAAATGAAATAATAGAGATCGCAAATAACTTTTCAGACTTGTCGTCGCTAAAGTCTATTGTCAAATGGAAAAACATTTCTACTGAAAAACAGCACAAACTTTTCGCCGAACTGAACAAAATGCGGCTGCGATTTGAGGCAATGGAAAATGATTATGTTCAACTGAGCAGTCAGGAAGAATATGACGCCGCTTTTAGACTTTTGGAAACAGCCGCTGTTACGGTTTACATGCTTCAATCATGTGTCGAGATGTCTTCGGGAACGGGATTGCCTTACGATATGTCCATTCGCGAAAAATTTATGGCAGACTCGGTTCTTTGGCATTTAAATCATTCCGAACCTGACGCGCGAATAGCTGTTTTTGCGCATAACAATCATATCCAGAAAACTCCCGTACAGTACGGCGAATATAAATATGTCTATCCGATGGGATCTTATCTGAACAAATATTTGGGAAAAGATTATGCCGCATTTGCTCTGACTACGACGGACGATCATATTCCCGAAATGGTCTTGACAGACGCTTCGCCCGTTGGATTTAATGTTGTGGATAAAGAAATCGGGCTTCCCGCAAAAGGAAGCATAGAAAACTTTTTGACAGAGAACGGATATAAAGATAAACCGGCATTCATCAATTTTCAAACCGAAGAAAAAGAAATCCATTGTTTCAGAAGCCAAAGCGCGTATATAAGCACTTCTTCGATCAAAGAAACATTCAACGGAGTATTCTCTATCCCTAAAATTTGGGTCATGGGGACGGAGGAATTGACCCAAAATAAAATATTTAATAAAACAGAATAAATTTGAGTTTTAGAAAAATAACAAATATTTTTTAGGTTGTGAGAAGAAGTTTGAGAAGAGCATTAGCTGCAAATAATCAATAAATTTTGGGTCAACTCCTCCGTCCCCGTGACCCACAAAAAAGGAGAGCACAGTATGAAAAAAGCATTATCATTATTGGTTGCAGTATCGTTTTATTTCAGTTTTGCGCTGACTCCGCTGCTGGCGGGCGAAACCATTGTTTATGACGGCAGCGATACAACTATGCTGAAAACCGTTAACGGATGGGCTAACTCTTTGGCGCCAAGCGGCAGCGAAGGTTTTTCCTTCGGCAGCAGTAAAAGCAGCAGTCTTTCGGACAACAGTATTACAGTCAGCAGTAATGTGGCAGGACGTGTTTATGGCGCTATAAACAGCATATCCGGAGATACGGATGATGTTACCGGAAATAGCGTTACTATCAATAGCGGCACAATAGGCATGGGTGCCAGCGGTGGAGAGGCTAAAGCTGGTAATGCCATAGGTAATAGTGTCATCGTCAACGACGGCACAGTTAGCAATACTCTCGTCGGCGGCTACAGTGACAGCGGTAATGCCATAGGCAACAGCGCGACCATTAACGGCGGCACAGTTAGCGATTTTGTCGCCGTTGGTTACAGTAACAGCGGTAATGCCACAGATAACAGCGTAACCATAACCAGCGGTACACTTAATAGCTATGTCTACGTCGGCAGAAGTGGTACCGGCAACGCTACAGACAACAGCTTGACCATCAACGGCGGCACGCTTAAAAACAATATCTACAGCGGCTTCAGTAATAGCGGCAACTCCACAGACAACAGCGTAACCATAACCAGCGGTACATTTAGCGGATATGTCTACGGCGGCTACAGTGATACCGGCAATGCTATAGGCAATATCCTGACCATTAACGGCGGTGCGCTTAACGCTAATATCCACGGCGGCTGCAGTGAGATCAGCGGTGATGCCGCAAACAACATCGTGACTATCAACAGCGGTACAATTTATGCCAATGTCTACGGCGGCTTCAGTGACAGCGGTAATGCCACAGGTAATAGTATCATCACCTACGGCGGCACAGTTAGAAACGATCTCATTGGTGGCAAAAGTAGTAGCGGTAACGCCACAGACAATATAGTGACTATCAACGGCGGCGCATTTAGCAATTCTGTCTACGGCGGCTACAGTAACAGCGGTAATGCCACAGGTAACAGCGTAACCATCACAAGCGGCACAGTTAGCTTATATGTCTACGG
>WRNH01000038.1 GCA_009776745.1 Endomicrobiia bacterium
TATAAAATGAAAAAACTTACAGCAATTTTAGTATCAATAATATTTATTACAAGCCAAGCATTCTCAAACACGCTTGGCTTTTCTTCTTTTGTTCCGCCAATAAACAACATAGGAACAAGCGTAGCGGTAAACGGCAAATTGGAGATCTTAGCAGGCAACAATGTGGAACAAAGGGGACGTAGCAACTGACCAGAGATTATTCTTTGAACTCCCTTCGTTTCTGGTCAGTCCAACGTCCCCTTTTGTTCGATAAAAAGAAAGTATAATTTAAGCGTATAAGGGCGTTGGAAGATTGAGTCCCCATATAATCGAGAAGAAAAACTGGTCATAAAAGAGTTTTTTAATGGAGATAAAGGTTTAAGGCTGCTAGAAAAAGATTGTTTTGACAGCGAGACAATGATAAAAGCCGGATTATATTTAGAAACCGGAAAAGAAAAACATGGTAAGCAGCTTACAGATTATGATAAAACTATTTTAAAAAACATTGCGTTGATTAGAGCTGCTGACAAATTGCTGATTATCACAAAATCCAACAAACTTCTTGACATTAAAAAATAGTTTTACTATACTCTATGGCGTAGAGGGCGTCGCCTTTGCTGTATAGCTTAGGCCGCGCTCTCTTTCTTTTTATTCGGTTAATCGTCCAATTTCATACTCCATAATACCTGACTTTCCCACTTTATTAAATTTTTGAGAAAATCACTCATAAAAAGATTGAAAACGGGGAACCCAAAGTGAATTTTGATAGAATATGTGAATGGGAAAATACATACATCAATCGAAAGGCTACAAAGGCTCGATAAGAGTCCGGATAATAAACAAAGATGGTAGAGAAGTAAGCGGAGTAGAGCATATAGAAGTAGCGCATAATGGAAAATCCGGGTTTAATTTTTCATTCATTATTTTCAAATAGTATCCTTGCTATCATCGTCTGGTCAAGTGATACGTCCCCCTGACCAAGATGAAAAAACTTGAATGCGATTTTGACTTAATGCAATCGGATTTTTTGAAAATAATAAACGGATGGAAAGCGAATCACGTAAAACTGATGTGAACCTCGCAGATTATTTGGTGAATAATAAAAATGCGGATAACAACATGACAAACACGAAAATATACGCGTGGATATTTCTTACAATTAACGAACAGCCGACATCGCTCGATGCTGTTCTTTTGAACGCCGACGGCATAAATCGTGCAGACCCAATGTTAAAAGAGTTGCAATTAAGTCTTGGATGGCTTCGGGCGCAAGGATTAGTAAGTAAAGAAGGGAAAAATTATTTACGTACGAAATCAGGTATAGCGTTATTCAACTCTATCTCGCATAGGAATATTTTTGACAAATGGGATGCGATAACCGAAAAGTTTTCGCAATTACCGGAAGTTGACTTTCAACCCGATGACATTACGGAAAAGGAAGTTGGCGCCGCAAACAGACGTAATAGAGAATTGGTTAGAAAGCTAATGCGAAAAATGGATGAAGAGAAGAACACCAAAAGCGCAATAGTCAAAGACACAGAAATTGAATAACATTCACTCCACTCCGGGATGGTCATGTGGTCGTGGGGACGTAGCAACTGACCAAAGATTATTCTTTGAACTCCTTTCGTTTTTTGGTCAGTTGCTACGTCCCCGCGACCACGTCCCCGCGACCAGAGTAAGAACCGAAAACGTGAAAGAAAACAATATGATAGGAACCGTTAACTTTAAGGGTAATTAGGTGTCCATAGGGTGTGTGTACACGAGATAAAAAAGATGCTATACTTCTTGTGCCACGGGGATGTAGCTGACCATATGAAAAAAAGATGCATATAGCTGTGAGTTAGGTGTAGGCGGGCGGCAGTATGGCGAGACAGCTGAAAAATAATGATTTATGAGAATTTTTGATTGTTTTATAAAACTGTTTAATTTAAAAAAGAAAGTTAAGGAAAATCCTAAAATAACTTGTATGAGAAATTTTGTATTTAAAAGACAGCCTAAGGGATACCAGGGAAGTAAGAAATTTAAAAGTAATGCCGCAAGAGACAGTTACATAAATGGTTTGGAAAAAGCTTTTAAACAATCCAATCCCGCGGCAGCATTAATAACAGGAGACCTTTACGGGGTTGTTTATTACTTTCAGAAAAAACATACGGGAACTGATGCCGACAATATCAGTAAACTCATTTGGGATTGTTTAAAAGGAATTGTATTTAAAGACGACCAACAAATAAAATTGAGAACGGCGGGTATTGTCGATATTTCTAAAGGGGATTTGAATGTTATTGACTTTACAAATGTCCGAGGAGAAATAATTGCCGAACTTATCGAAGCATTTGATACGGCAGATCATTTCACTTATATTGAGTGCGGTTTGCTGAATAAATCCATGTATAAATTTAATTTGGAAGAACATTATGGAAATTAAAAAGAAATATTTTGAAAAATATTTGCATTCTATTGCCATTGAACAAATAGCGGAAGATTATTTGAAAAACGGTTATAGCGTTTCAAAAGAACAGCATATCGGTAAATACAGGGCTGATTTGGTTGCAAAGAAAGGAGATGAAACAATAGTAATTGAAGTAAAGTCGGGAAAAATGACTCCGGAGAAAAAGGATACTATAAAATATTTGAGCGATTATGTCAGAGAACAGGGAAACTATAAATTTTTAGTTGTTTTTGCCGCTTTGCCGGAAGAAAAAAAACTTGAAATTGATAATATAGAATCATTATTGCTCAATTATATTATTCATAATTTATCCGATGAAATAGATGAATTGTCAACGCATTCGACAATTGATGAGATTTCTGAAATTAATATTGATGAAATTCAAATATCCGAAAAATCAATTTTTGCCAAAGGCACAGGTATTGTTGACGTAGAATTGCAATTTGGTTCTGACGGCGACCAAGACAGAGATATGGGATTCAGAGCAAATATGAATTTTCCTTTTGAGTTTGAAATAATTCTCAAATATAATAACGGAGCGCTGCAAATAGACGATGTTAAGAAATTAGAATTCGATACTTCCGATTATTACGAGTAGGTTTTTTAGAGAACCCAGATTGCCGCTTTGGCCATTACCCTGCGTCCATAAAAACGACTTTTCCTCTGTGCATATTGTACATTCCGCCGGTAATTATTATTTCGCCTTTATCTTCCATCTCTTTAAGAATGGGGCTTTTCGCGCGTATTTCGCGTATAGAGTGTTTGACGTTTTCAATGCTTACGTTTTTGACAAAATCCGGATTGCGGGAACTTTTTTCGCCTTCGTAATATTCCGACACGATACATACGGAAGGTTTTATTTTGGAAAGAAGATTTGTCATATGCCCGAGCTTTACGTCTTCTATTGAAGATTGTATCGCCCCGCAATGTTCGTGTCCCAAGACGAGCACAAGCTTTGCGGTAGACGCTTTGCATGCGAATTCAAGGCTGCCCAAAATGTCGTCGTTTATTATGTTTCCGGCAACGCGCGCGACAAAAATATCGCCTATGCCTCTGTGAAAAATATCTTCAACCGGAAGCCGCGAATCCAGACAGGACAGAACAACCGCGATAGGTTTTTGTCCGAGCGCCGCGTCTCTGACTCTCTGTGAATTATTGCGTACCGTTAAATTGCCGTTAACAAAATCTTCATTGCCTTTTTTAAGTATTTCAAGCACTTCGTCAGGCGTTAATTTTGCCAGCGCTTCCAAAGATAGATCCGAACTGTTTAAAACGCGATCCTTTTTTTCCATTGTTAACCCCGAAAAAATTTATTTAGATTATAACAAAAAATGAACTCCAAAAAATATATGATATAATTATAAATCAAAACAAAAGTAAAGAGTGGAGAGTGAAAAGTGAAGATAATGCGTTTTCGCAAAACGAAAACCTATCTACGCTTTCCGTTCTGTCGTTAAAAGGGAGAAAACATTATGAGTAATGAATATGTCGTAAGAGTGCTGGAAACCGTTAAAAAGAGAGCTCCGGGCGAAGCTGAATTTCATCAGGCGGTGAGCGAAGTTTTGGAGTCTTTGGTTCCGGTGATTGAAAAAAACAAAGATTTTGAAGATGCCGGAATTCTTGAAAGGATAGTCGAACCCGAAAGACAGATAATTTTCAGAGTCCCATGGATAGACGACAAAGGAAAAGTTCAGGTCAACAGAGGCATAAGAGTGCAGTACAATTCCGCGCTCGGTCCCTACAAAGGCGGAATCAGATTTCATCCTTCGGTAAACGCAAGCATAATCAAATTTTTAGGTTTTGAGCAAATATTTAAAAACTCTCTTACGGGTTTAATGATGGGCGGCGGAAAAGGCGGCTCCGACTTTGACCCTAAAGGAAGATCCGATAACGAAGTTATGCGTTTCTGCCAAAGTTTTATGACCGAACTTTACAGGCATATAGACGCGGATACCGATGTTCCCGCCGGCGACATAGGCGTTGGAGCGAGAGAAATAGGATATATGTTCGGACAGTATAAAAGAATAAAAAACATATTCCACGGCGTATTGACGGGAAAAGGGCTTTTATACGGAGGCTCTCTTGCAAGAAAAGAGGCTACCGGTTTTGGCACAGTGTACTTCTGCGAAGAAATGCTTAAAGACAAAAAAACAAGCTTTGAAGGCAAAAAAGCCGTTATTTCCGGTTCCGGAAATGTGGCGATATATGCGGCGCAAAAAGCGATGTCGCTTGGCGCAAAAGTCATAGCCATGTCGGATTCCGGCGGTTATGTTTACGACGCCGAAGGCATTAATCTTGATGTTGTAAAAAAACTGAAAGAAATTGAAAGAAAACGCATAAGCGAATATGTTAAAGAAGTTAAAAGCGCAAAATATACCGAAGGCTGCGCGGGCATTTGGACTATTGCCTGCGACGTAGCTCTGCCTTGCGCGACGCAAAACGAGCTTGACGGCAAATCCGCCCGGTCGCTTGTCAAAAACGGCTGCATAGCCGTTGCCGAAGGCGCGAATATGCCTTCAACTCCGGAAGCCGTAAAAGTTTTCTTAGACGCGAAAATAGCTTACGGTCCCGGAAAAGCCGCAAATGCCGGCGGAGTTTCCGTGTCAGGCCTTGAAATGTCGCAAAACTCGCAAAGACTTGCATGGACATTCGACGAAGTTGACTCAAAACTCCACCAAATAATGATAAATATCCACAATGCCGCTAAAAATGCCGCAATAGAATACAATACTCCCGGCAACCTTGTAAACGGCGCAAATATCGCGGGATTCATAAAAGTAGCCAAGGCTATGCAATCGCAAGGCGTTATCTAAATCTCAGCGCCATACCCGGATTTCTCCGGCGGAAACGAAATGTTTCCGCCGGAGAGCCGGCGAAAAGACATACGCGTTATTTTTTGATAATTTTAAAAGTATTGCCGTCAAAATCTATCAGTTTTTCTTTTCTCATATTAGTCAGTTCTCTGCTCATCGCGCTTCTGTCTATAAATAAAAAATCAGCCAGATCGGTTTTAGTAAAAGGCAGCGTAAATATTTTTTTGCCCGATAGCAAATGCTGCTGCGCCAAATACGATAAAAGTTTTTCCCGTATGCTTCTTTTGCCGATATGTTCAAGTTTATCGTTCAAATATACATTTTTCTTTGCCAGTATCGTCAGCATATTCCGCACAAGTTTTGACGCAATTTCAGCCGGCTTGATCTTAAAACCCGTTATTTTGTCAAAGTTGACAAACATTACGGAGCACGCCGTATTTGCCGTAACGCTTACGGGGCTGAAATCCGTATGCGCGCATGCCAGCGCTTCGGCAAACATATCGCCCCGGCCGCATTGCGCAATTACGCAGCGAATGCCCCTTATATCTTCTTTTATAATTTTGATATTTCCTTCCAATACTATAGATACGTCTCTTACTCTGTCGCCGGCATTGATAATAAATTCGCCTTTTATATATTTTTTTACCGACGGATTTAACTGAAACAGCATATCTCCTATCTGTTTAAAGCTAAGCCCGTTAAACAAAATATTGTCCTTTAAAACTTCCATATATTTTTCCATATCATCATCCTTTTTTCTATGTTGCAATTGCAACATACATTGTTTTTCTATTCTACTATACTGTCACTGCAAAATCAACGGGGAGGTGTAAATGAAAAGAAAAATAATCACGATAGACCAAGACAAATGTATCGGATGCCGATTGTGCGTCAATGCCTGCCGGGAAGGCGCGATCGGCATGGAAAACGGCAAAGCAAAACTTTTAAGGGACGATTATTGCGACGGGCTTGGCAATTGTCTGCCGGTTTGTCCGGTAAACGCCATATCTTTTGAAGAGCGCGAAGCAGCCGCTTATAATGAAGACGCAGTAAAAGAAAATATGGAAAAGAAAGAAAAATTGCCGTGCGGATGTCCGGGAACACAGTCCGGAACGATAGAAAAAAAGGATTGTAATATTCCCGAAACGGCAAATGTTTCGCGGCGGCAGTCGGAATTGTCGCAATGGCCTGTCCAAATTAAACTTGTTCCCGCAAATGCGCCTTATTTTGAAGGCGCGCATTTATTAGTCGCAGCCGATTGCGCGGCTTACGCCTGCGGAAACTTCCATAAAGATTTTATCAAGGGAAGAATTACCGTTATAGGATGTCCGAAGCTGGATAATACGGACTACAGTGAAAAATTAACCGCTATATTGGAGAACAATAATATAAAGAGCATAACGGTGGCCAGAATGGAAGTGCCATGCTGCGCCGGCATTGAAGAAGCGGTTAAATGCGCTCTCAAAAACAGCGGAAAGATTATCCCGTGGAGCATCAAAGTTATGACCATAGACGGAGGCATTAAAGAAGCATAAATTAAAGGAGGCGTATTATGTCAATGTTTTGTTTTCAGTGTGAGCAGACCGCTCAAGGCAAAGGATGCACAATGCAGCAAGGCGTTTGCGGGAAGAAAGCCGAAACGGCAAATGCCCAGGATGAACTTACAAGCACGCTTGTTAAGCTGGCGTTAACGGGCAAAAAAAGCAAAGAGATCACCGGCGTTTTAATTGAGGGATTATTTACAACGGTCACAAATGTAAATTTTGATACGGATTCAATTAAAAAAATTATAAATAAGGCCGGTTCGTTTATTGAAAAAGCGGAAGATTTTAATATCAAATCCGTATGGGACGCAAACGAAGACATAAGAAGTTTGAAATCTTTGATACTTTTCGGGTTAAAAGGCGTTGCGGCATATGCGCATCACGCCGCGATATTGGATTACCGCGACCAAGACGTTGATAATTTCTTTTATACGGCATTGCAAGCCGTATCAAAAGATTTAAATGCGGACGAATTGACGGCTTTAGCGTTAAAAACTGGCGAAATTAATTTAAAATGCATGGAACTGCTGGATAAAGCCAATACTTCCGTATACGGAAATCCCGGGCCGGTAAAAGTGTCAACAACCGTAGAAAAAGGTCCGTTTATCGTTATTTCCGGCCATGATTTGCGCGATCTTTGGCTTTTGCTTGAGCAAACAAAAGAAAAAGGCATAAATATTTATACTCACGGCGAAATGCTTCCTCTTCATGCTTATCCGAAATTTAAAGGGTATGCGCATTTCAAAGGCAATTTTGGAACCGCATGGCAAAATCAGCAAAAAGAATTTGACAATATTCCCGCTCCGGTTTTATTTACCACCAACTGCATAATGCCGGTCAAAGACAGTTATAAAGACAGAGTATTTACAACGTCGGTTGTACGGTATCCGGATATTATCCATATAGACGAAAAAAAAGATTTTGCGGCCGTAATAGAAAAATCGCTTGAGCTCGGAGGCTTCAAAGAAGACAAAAAAACAACCGGCATTAACGGAGGCGAAATATTAATGACCGGATTTGGACATAACGCCGTTTTGTCTGTTGCGGACAAAGTTATTGAGGCAGTTAAAAACGGCGCTTTAAAACATATCTTTTTGGTTGGCGGCTGCGACGGAGCAAAACCCGGCAGAAATTATTATACGGAATTTGTAAAACAAGCGCCTAAAGACACATTGATATTAACTCTTGCCTGCGGCAAATACAGATTTAACGATTTGGATTTAGGCGATATCGGAGGCATTCCCAGAATTCTTGACATGGGGCAGTGCAATGATGCATACGGCGCCATAAAAGTAGCGTCAGAATTATCAAAAGCGTTCAATGTGTCCGTCAACGAACTGCCGTTATCGTTAATTCTTTCGTGGTATGAGCAAAAAGCCGTTGCCATTTTATTAACGCTGCTTCATTTGGGCATACAAAATATTAAGATAGGCCCGAGCCTTCCGGCTTTTATATCGCCAAACATATTAAATGTTTTGGTCGATAAGTTTAAAATTAAACCTATAACCGAACCGGCCGCAGATCTAAAAGAAATATTGGGCTGAAGCACGCTCTAATGAATCTGACAGCGGCAAGGGCGTAAAGCCCTTGCCGCTGTCGTCATAGTACCCGGAAAGAGCGCAATGGCGATAAATGTATGTAAACCGATACATATTTTTGTAATTGTGTCTAAAACTTTGTAATATATATTCCTGCAGGCTTTCTAAAAGTATGGTTTTATAGGCATTATAAAAATATTTAAAAGGAAACATCAGTTGAAATTTAAAGAAAAACTAAAAACCGATAAATTTTTGATAACGGCGGAACTCTTTTCTCCGAAGGGGACGGACGTATCTGGTTTTTTGAACAGAGCGTCGTGCCTTGCGGGCATTGACGCCGTGAATGTTACGGATAATCAGCGCGCGTCAATGCGCGTGGGTTCTTTGGCAATGTGCAAACTTTTGCTTGAAACGGGCATAGAGCCTGTTATGCAGATTGCATGCCGCGATAAAAACCGCATAGCTTTACAGTCTGAACTTTTAAGCGCCAATGTTTTAGGCATAGAAAATGTTCTTATCATAAGCGGAGATCATCCTAATGCCGGAGAATATGCCGGCGCTAAAACCGTATATGATTTAGACACGGTGCAGCTGATAAGAACGGCAAAACTGTTGGAAACGGGGACGGATTTAGCCGGAAAAAAACTTGCCGGCAGCCCTAAATTTTGTCTCGGCGCCGTAGTAAATCCGTCCGCCGAGCCGCATGAACTGCAAATTATTATGCTTGAAAAAAAAATTAAATCCGGAGCGGAATTTTTTCAGACTCAGACAATATTTGACGTAAATCAATATAAAAATTTTTACGAAAAAATAAAGCATTCCGGCGTTAAAATTCTTCCCGGAGTAACGCTTATAAAGTCTCCGAAATTTATGCAGTTTCTCCAAAAACTCCCCGGCGTTAATATTCCGCAAAACATACAGGACAGGATAAACAATGCCGCAGATCCTCTGGCTGAAGGCATGCGGATCTGCGCAGAAACAATCAAAGAACTCCGCTCATTTTCCGACGGCGTGCACATTATGGCGATCGGCATGGAAGAGTATATTCCGGAAATACTTAAAAATTCTTTTTAAGCGAAGAGGTATCGGATAAAGATAAAAATAACGCTGCTTATCTTTATTGCCGGTTGGGGTTTTATGTCAGTCATATTGGCGGTCTGCAGTTTGAAAATAAGAAAAAAAATAGTAAAATCTTATCAGCGGCAATTCAATAATCCCATTTTCCGCTTTTCACATTTAACTTAGCCGTTAAAAAGGGAGATGTTAGCGAAGAATAAATTGCAGAGATAAGAGAGAATAAAAAATAGATAATAGATAATAGATACAGCAACGGCTTGACTGCAGGCAATGAATAATAAAATCTGTTTTCTCTTTTCTCTATTATCTATTCTCTGCCGTTAAAAGGAGATGTTATAATAAAAAGAGTGGAGTTTGGAGGGTGGAGTTAACTCAAAAAGATGCAGGGACGCGGGGATACAGGGTAACGGCGATGACGGCGGAAGAAGGGACGCAGGGATGCGGAGATGCAGGGTAACGGAAAAGACACAAAGAGTGTGGAATTAAAGACGGATGTTTTTTTCTGTTGTTACTCTGCCTCTCCGCATCCCCGCATCTCTGCATCGCTAGAAGCTCCTCCCACCCTCTCATCTTCCAAAAAGGAGAAAGAAATGAAAAAGTATGTTGCAGAATTGTTGGGCGCAATGTTTTTGGTTGTGATGGGCTGCGGAAGCGCTGTGTTTGCGGGCGGACAGGTGGGTTTTCTTGGAATTTCTTTTGCGTTCGGTCTTACTGTTTTGGCTTTGGCTTATGCTATAGGCCCTGTTTCCGGCTGCCATGTTAATCCGGCGGTTACGATCGGCGTGTTTATTAACGGCGGGATAGAAAAAAAAGCCGCGATGATGTATATAATATTTCAATTCATAGGCGCTGCCGTAGGAGCTTTTATCATTTATATGATGGCTTCTAACTTTTTTACGGCCGCAGTAACGTCCGTCGGGCAAAACGGTTACGGCGCCGCGTCTCCTCTGGGATATTCCATGGGAGTAGGTTTTATAGCTGAAGTTGTGTTTACCGCATTGTTTATAATGGTTATTTTAGGCGCGACAAGCCCGAAAGCTAACGGAAAATTTGCCGGCATAGCAATCGGTCTTACGCTTGTTTTAATACATATTGTTTGTATTCCCATAACCGGAACGTCGGTAAATCCGGCAAGAAGTTTCGGCCCCGCCCTGTTTGCCGGCGCCACAGCCTTAAAACAGCTTTGGCTTTTTATAGTCGCTCCCGTTCTTGGCGCAGTTTTAGGCGCTTACCTTTGGAAGATGATAGGCTCCGACGATAAATCCGCATAAGCATAAGAAATCAAATATTGAAAAAGGCCGCGGATTTTCGCCTGCGGCCTTTTTTTGAAGATAAGAAATTACAATGACATGAAGATAAGGAACCGCAAAGACTTTGCTGCTGTATTCTGTCTTTGCATCTTTTTGTTTATCCTCTTACCCTCTTGTCTTCTGCAAAAAACGCAAGTATAATTACTCAATGATATGAAAAAAACAATAGCCGTTATATTGGCGGTTTCATTATTTGCCGCGGATTTGTTTGCCGTAGCAGCGGGTACGACGCTTTTTAATTTTTTGAAAATACCGCTTAACGCTTCGCAGGCCGCAACTGCCGGAATAAACGCTTTCAGCGTTAACACCGTAGGTTCAAATCCTGCGCTGATACCTTTTTTTGACGGAATGTCGCTTTCCGCTTCTTATGCTGCGTATTTTCAGGATACTTCTTTCAGTTCTATAGATATGACGGTTCCATTCAAGGGCGGTTATCACGGGATAAATGTTTCTTACGGCGGCTTTGATTACGGAAAGATGGATTCTTATCTGGAAGATTCTTCAAGCGGTTATGTTAAAAACGGAACATTCGGCGCGAGCGACGCTTTTTTCGGCGCTTCTTACGGCAGAATAATAACGGACGAAATTTATATCGGAGCCGGATTAAAATATGTCTGGCAGACGATTGACGACAGCAAAATGGACGGTATCGTTTTTACGGCTTCGGGTTTGTATATGCCGGACGAAACATGGTATATTTCAGGAGGCATAGACAATGCCGGTTTTGCGGTTGACGGATATAAGATGCCTTCGAGCATTTATCTTTCCATGATAGACGCGCCGGAAATGTTGAATTCAATGTTTATGTACGGTTTTGAATTGAGAATACATTCCGATGAGACGATGTGGATCAAAGGCGCGTGCGAGTTTAATTATGAAAAAATGTTTTTCGCAAGGCTCGGATATAATTTTCCGCTGAATAATTCCAACAGTTCTCTCGGCGATTTGCATGAACGGAATTTATCGTTAGGTTTCGGCGTAGAGTACGGTTTTTTTGTTATAGATTACGCGTGGCTTCCTTACGGAGACCTCGGAAGCACAAATATGATTTCCGTCCGCATAAATTTTTAAGGTGAAAAATGAGAAAAAAATTTAGTTTAATACTTCTTTTTATATTTTTGTTTTCGAACGCGTTTTCGGCGCAGACCGTTCTGCCGCAGATAAGCGAAAGCCTTCTTAAAAAAGCGGCGCAGACAAAAAGCCTTGCGAAAACAACGGCCGCCGACGAAGAAAACATCAGCGTCATGTTTTATCCGCAAAACGGCGATTCAAACAATGTTGACGCTTCTTTTTTTAATTTGCGCGGCATTGAATACATAAGATCCAGAAATTTTATCGGCGCGAAAGTTCCTGCCGATATGGTTTCTTCTCTTGATCAAATCAAAGGCGTTGAGAGAATTGATTTGGGCGTAAAAGTTAAGGCGCTCGGAGCCATTTCGGAAGGGATCAAGGAAGTAAACGCTTCTAAATATTTGTATAACAATGTAGACGGAGCCGGAGTTAAGATAGCCGTTATTGACGTGGGCTTTTCGCGTTACAGATATCTTCAAAACATAGGCGAACTTCCTGCCAATCTTGTAACAAAGGATTTTACCAAACCCGGCGCGCCGGCGATAAATGAGCTTTTCGAAACCATAATACACGGAAGCGCGTGCGCCGAAGTTATTTATGATTTTGTTCCGCAGGCGCAGATATATCTGCTTAAAATCGCCGATGAAATAGGAGTAGCTTCATTGCAGAACGCTCTTGATTACTGCAAAGACGAAGGCATTCAAATAGCAAGCGTTTCATTAGGGTTTGCCGTAGGTTTTTGGCCGGATGGAACAGGAATTTACGCCCAGCTTGCCACAGAGGCGTATAATAACGGCATTCTTCCGGTATTTGCCGCGGGAAATGAAGCGGAATATTCATGGTTTGGAAAGTTTAACGGAAACTCAAGCAATTGGATGGTTTTTCCGAGCGGAAACGATTATCTGGAACTTAATATATACGGCCGCGGCGACGTGTGTATGATGTGGGACGACTTTACCGACAGAGATAAAAAATATACTATGTATATGTACGACGCTTCGTCTGGATCATTGATAGATACTTCGTCATGGGCGCCGGGAAATACGCCGAGCGTGTATGTGCGCAACGGCTATTCTGCGTCAAGAAGAGTGAGAATAAAAATATTGAAAGAAAATACTTTTGAGAATGTAGATATAAGATTGTGTTTCGACGGCTACTATGCAAACAGCGGACAGATGATATCCGAGTCCAGCATTTGTTCTCCCGGAGATTCCAGAGAAGCTCTTACGGTAGGGGCTGTTAATGTCGCAAACTATAGTAACGGCCCGATAGACAGTTACAGTTCGCGCGGGCCTGTAAGAAAACCTTCGTCTTCAACTACTTCTTTGACCCAGATGCGCAAACCGGATATGGTCGCTCCGTCATATGTGTCAACCACAGTTTACGGTACGCGCCGTTTTAACGGCACATCGGCCGCGACTCCCCATGTTGCCGGAGCGGCGGCATTGCTTCTTTCTTGGGAATTGTCTCAAGGCAAAACCATGAGCGTAAACCGGCTGAAAAATGAAATGCTTGCCAACTATATGAGAATAGCTTCTTCACCCGATAATACTTACGGAATAGGAAAACTTTATCTGGGCGCCAGCGATCTGTCGGAAATTATCGTCGAAGATATTGTTTGTTATCCTAATCCCGTAAGCATAAGCAAAAAAGGAAGTATAAAAATTACGAATCTTCCTTATGATACGTCATTGGTAAATGTTAATGTGTACACCGTTGCCGGAGAGTTTGTAAAATCTTTTTCATCTTCTGATTTGAAAATGCATAAAGGAAGAGTGACAATAGAATGGGACTTAAAAAATCAAAGCGGTTCCCAAGTTGCGCCCGGGGTTTATTTTTGTGTGATAAAAACGCCGGAAACGGGCAAAAAGGTTAAGAAAATAGCCATCCAAAAATAATGACGAATAAAGAAAACCAATAAAAAACCCGCTTTTTAAAGCGGGTTTTTTATTGGTTTTGCCGTTATTTATTAAGCGTCTTTACTCGAATTTAAATCCCGCGTAAATTGAGATCGTCGAGTATTTTTCGTCATAAGTTTTTCTTGCCGATCCGGAACCTACGGTATAGCTGTAATTGCTTACGGCGTATATCGCTTCAAGCACAAGATAACTTATGCTTACGCCGATGCCTATTCCGCAATAAAGTCCTCCGGAAGACGATTTTGCATTCATGTCATCGTTCATAAAAGCGCTGTATCCGAGCCTGCCTGTAAGAAAACCGTAATTATTGTTAAGCCCTTCAAGAGGAGTGCGCACTTTTACCCCTACAAACATCGGAACAAAACTTATGCAGCCGTCAACGCCGCTCTCTTTAAACTCTCTGGGAAAATCATAAGACGCGCCGGCGCCGGCGGCAAATATGTTCCCGAAATATTTGAAATATTCAAATCCCGCGCTTATGCCTATGTTTGTGTCATAATTGCTGCCGTCAAGCGAAGCCGTTGTCTGAGGCTGTACGCCTGCTTTAATGATAAATTCCTGATCGTCATTTGCTTTTGCAAAAACCGCCGCCGACATAAAAACCGTAAGTAAAACCGCCGCTAATAATTTTTTCATGTTTTTCTCCCAATGCTTATTCAATACAAATTTATTATTTTATTATATAATATATAAAATTAAAAAACAAAAGGCAAAAAATGATTTCATTTATATATTCCGCGGCGATAAACGGCATTGACGCAAACATAGTTGAAGTTGAAACATATATGTCGTCGGGCATGCCGGTTTTTTCCATAGTAGGCCTTCCGGACGCCGCCGTGAAAGAGTCGCGCGACAGAGTTGTCGCTGCATTAAAAAATTCCGGCTTCGATTTTCCGTCAAAAAAAATTACGGTCAATCTTGCTCCCGCCGACATAAAAAAGGAAGGCGGAGCGTTTGACCTGCCCATAGCTTTGGGAATACTTGCCTCAAACAAAAAAATAAAAAAAGAATCGCTTAATAAATTTTGCGCCGCCGGCGAACTTGCGCTAGACGGTAAAATAAGAAGAGTTAAGGGCATTTTGCCTATTTCTCTCAGCCTTAAAAAACATAAAATGGACGGTTTTATCGTACCTTTTGACAATAGAGAAGAGGCTGCGGTTTCGGGCGGTGTAAAAGTGTATCCGTTTAAAACGCTGCTGGAAGCCGTCAAATTTTTGAACGGTGAAATAAAAATCGAATCTTTTAAATATAATGCCGCGGACAATCCGGAAGAAGATTTTTTTAACGATTATGATTTTGCCGACATAAAAGGACAGTTCGGCGCGAAAAGAGCCGCCGAAGTCGCCGCCGCGGGAAGCCATAATATGATAATGTCGGGCCCTCCCGGTTCGGGAAAAACCATGATCGCAAAAAGAATATCCGGTATTTTGCCCGTGATGTCTTTTGACGAATCCGTAGAAACTACAAAAATCTGGTCTGCTTCCGGACAGGCGTTTTCCGGCGGGCTTATTAAGCGGCGTCCTTTCCGCAGCCCTCATCATACCGTTTCTTCCGTTGCTTTAGCCGGCGGCGGAGCTTATCCGAAGCCCGGAGAAGTAAGTCTTGCGCATAACGGCGTTTTATTTTTAGACGAATTCGCGGAATTCAGGAGAGACGCTCTGGAAGTTTTAAGACAGCCTCTTGAAGACAAATGCGTGACGGTTTCCCGCGCGAAAAACAGCATAAACTTTCCGGCTTCTTTTATGCTTGTCGCGGCAATGAACCCGTGTCCGTGCGGAAATCTCGGGCATAAAGAAAAACAGTGCGTATGCAATCCTAACCAGATACGAAAATATAAAAATAAAATTTCAGGTCCTCTTATGGACAGAATAGACATACATGTCGAGGTGCCGGCATTAAAAGTTTCGGAACTTACCGAAATGTCATTTACCGGAGAAAGTTCCGCGGATATCAAAAAGCGAGTTATAAAAGCCGGAAATTTGCAGTCTGAAAGATTTAAAAATTCTAAAATTTACGCTAATTCGCAAATGAGCGTAAAAGATATTAAAAAATATTGCGCATTGGATAACGGCACGAAATCCATCCTAAAAAACGCCATTGAAAAACTCGGTTTGTCCGCAAGGGCTTATGACAGGATTTTAAAAGTAGCAAGAACGATCGCGGATTTGGACAGCAGCGAAAATATAAAAACCGCGCATATCGCTGAAGCGATACAGTACAGGTTTTTTGACAGACAATAGAGGCAGAGAAAAGAGAATAGATACGGAGAGAACGCGAACGTCAAAATGAAGATACGGCAAAGACAGACGGAGCAGAATAAATTTTTGTTTTATCTCTTATCTATTAACTATTCTCTGTTTTTAAAAGGATAAACATGAAAAAATACCTAAAAGAGTTTGAAAAGCTTGTGGATATTATGGCGAAGCTGCGCGCGAAAAACGGCGGATGTCTTTGGGATAAAGAGCAGACGCACGAATCGCTCGTTAAATATCTGTTTGAAGAGTCTCGGGAATTAAAAAAAGCCGTGCACAAAAAAGATGCAAAAAATCTTGAAGAAGAGCTTGGAGATATTCTGCTTCAGGTTGTTTTTCACGCGCAGATCGGCAAGGAAAACAAACAATTTGATATTGCCGGCATAATCAAAACATTAAACAAGAAACTTATCCGCCGTCACCCGCACGTTTTTGGCGATTATAAAGTTAAAACGACAAAAGATATTGAAATTATGTGGAAAAAAATTAAAGCCAAAGAAATAAAATAGCCGTCAAGGCGTTGACCGCTTGGGGGATGAATTTATGAGAAAACTTTTTATTTTATTTTTGTTTGCGTTATCTTTAGCGGGATGTTCGCAAAAAGAGAGTGCGTCGATTTTTGATGCCGCGCAGAAGGGGGATTTAGAATCGGTCCGGAAATTTATTTCTTCCGGAATTAACATTGACATACAAAACTCAGACGGCGAAACGGCCGCGCATATTGCCGCAAGGAACGGCAATTTAGACGTGTTGCAATATCTTTTGGAAAATAACGCCAACATTTATATGCGCGGCAAAAACGATGAAACGCTCCTTGATATTGCAAAAAACGGCGGCATACCTGAAGAAATAACCGACTGTATTTTGTCGTATAACGCAGAATACGACGAAGGAGAATATGACGATCCTATTTATAATGCCGTCAAAGAAGAAAATATAGGCATATTGACGGATTACATAAACGCTTTATCTCCCGAAGAACAGGAAAACTCGGAAATCGACGATTCCGCTAACAGAAGAACGTCGGTTCTTTACCATGCTATGGATCTGCAAAAAATTAATATTTTTGAACATTTTCTAAAAGATACGGATATCAACGATTCCGCAGATCCGCAAGGAAATACGCTGCTGCACGCGGCAGCCGGAAGAGGACATTTGGGTATTGTCCAATATTTAGTATCAAGAGGCGCAAATATTAATGCCGAAAACCGGCTGGGGATTACTCCGGTAATCACGGCTCTTGAAAATGATTTTCCCGAGATTATAAAATTTTTGAAATCGAAAGGCGCAAATTTAAATATATCCGTAAAAGAAAAAGATGGCAGTTACTCAAAAGAACCCGTCATATTTAAATATTACTATCAGCGCGACAATGATTATGCGCTTTTAAAACGTTTCATTGAAGCTGGCGCGGATATAAATATTAAAGGTTATGGAGGTGAAACAGTTCTCTTTTCAGCAGCCGGAGGATACGGCAGCAATATAGAACTTGCATCGTATTTAATAGAAAATAATGCCGACGTAAACGCAAAAAACGATGACGGGCAAACTCCTCTTTTCGGCGCGGCGGCGGGATTTTATGATATGGCAAAATTGCTGATAGATAAAGGCGCGGGCATAAATGCGGAGGATAAAAATCTGAGGACTCCGCTTTTTGAAGCTCTAAATTATAATAATAACGAAGTTGCGCAATATTTACTGGCAAAAGGCGCAGAAATTAATCATAAAGACATCCGCGGAGATACTCCGCTGCATATAGCCGCGGGCAATGATAGCGTTGAAACGGTCAAATTGCTGGTTGAAAAGGGAGCAAAGGTCAATGCAAAAAACAATGCCGGACACGAGCCTGTATATAATGCAAGTCTTCTTTCTGCAGAAGGGAAGGCGATAATAGAGTATCTTGAATCCAAAGGCGCAGATCCCGAATCATCAGGCATGGGCGGCACATTCAAGCTTGATTTCAGTATGTAAAATTCGTAGCACTGCCAGCCCAGACCTTAGTCGTTGTCGTTCAGCCATTGTAAGTCGTTAATCCTCCTTCATGGAAGGGGAAATGCAATTTTGGAATAATAACCGCAAATTTTTTGATTTAGGAGAAAAATATGGTTTATGCCGGTGTTTGGAAAAGGTTTTTTGCTAATATAGTCGATAGTATTTTTGTGGGAGTATTAGGGTTGTTTGCAATCATTCCTATTTTTTTAGTCTATAAAACAAAATCAATCATATTTTGGATAATAGTGCTGCTTGTTTTTATATGTACAACGGCAGGATATTTTCTTTATTTTGTAATATTTGAAAGTTCAAAATTGCAGGCAACTCCCGGAAAGCTGATTTTAAATGTTAAAGTAGTTAATTCTCAAGGCCAGAGAATATCTTTTTTTCAGGCGCTTGGCAGGAATTTTATAAAGCTTTTTCTGACGCCGTTTTTATCTGTAGTTAACGCAATATTGGTATTTAATAAAACAAGACAAAATTTGTACGATTTTGCGGCAAAGACTTTTGTAATATCTTCCTTAGAAGAACCTGCGGACAAGTCTTATGCCCCCGGAAAAGCGACAAAAATTGCAGTGGCGATTATTGTCGCTGTTATGCTGTTTTTACAGTTTGGATCTATGAGCAATATCAGCATACTTGATAAGATAGGAATTAATAGTTTTAAGGATGTAACTGTAGGAGATACAAAACTGTCAATAGAGATTCCCAGATTTTGGACTGCTAAAGAATTATCGGGGGATAAATTACCTTATGATTGGAAAAAGTATGTACGGCGCTCCGAGACAGATGATGTTAAAATATACTCTTACGGACTCGGCGGTATGGCTGAAGCTGCACGGATAACGTATAGAAAGCAAATGTCTCTTGATGATATATGGAATTCTCTCACAATTGACGCGCCGGGGTTAATACTCACTGCAGTTTTTTACATAGATGATAAAGAGGCAGTGGAAAAAAGTGAGTTTACCGTTTCCGGAAAACCGGCTTTAAAGATAATAAGTATAACTCAAGTTGCCGATACATTGTCCTATTTGGATGACAAGCCTAACCTTAAAGCAATGAAGCTTATGAATTATAAGAATAAAGGGATTTCAGAATATATCCAAGTGTTTTTTATAATTCAAGATTATCCGGAAACAGCATTTGTTATGAAATTTACAGCAACAAACCAAGAAAAAGAAATGATTGAAAGAATAATAAATTCGGCTAAAATAGAAGATTAAAAGATTTATATGTCATGGTCAAAGGGCGTTGGGTCGCGGGGACGATGGAATTGAACCGAAAATGAACAAAGCGGACATAGCAGTTGACCGGAAGTTTGTGACGGAAGAAAATAGTTTTTGGTCAGTTGCGATGTCTCTAAAGAACAATTTGGGTCAACTCCTCCGTCCCCATGACCCACTTGCAATCCAAAAACTTATTAAAATAGTAAAGTTTTTGGATTGCTCTCCAAAGTCTTGCATACAGCAAATTTTTAATATATAATTAAAAAAAAGGGGGAGGCTGTATGATAGAAAGACCTGAATATATAAAGAAACTATTGCCTTTTAAAGATAAGAAACTAATCAAGATAATAACCGGTGTCCGTCGCTGCGGTAAATCAACTATGTTTGAGTTATATCGGGAAGAGTTGAAGCGGCAAGGCGTCAGA
Organism: Endomicrobiia bacterium; assembly: GCA_009776745.1. Classification (GTDB taxonomy): domain Bacteria; phylum Elusimicrobiota; class Endomicrobiia; order Endomicrobiales; family Endomicrobiaceae; genus Endomicrobium_B. The sequence goes on from WRNH01000038.1 coordinate 19,602, forward strand.
GTTAAATAAATTCAAAGCATAAACCTTGAAGATTTAGATAATGAACCCCTGAAAGATTACCATAAACTTTATAAAACAATAACGAAAAAGCTTGTTCCCGATAAGAAAAATTATGTGTTTCTAGATGAGATACAAGTTGTTGAGGAATTCGGACAAGTTGTAAACAGCCTTTATCTTAAAGGCAATGTAGACGTGTATTTAACGGGTTCTAATTCAAAAGTTCAGTCAAAAGATATCGCCGGCAAAGTAGAACGCGAGTATGTTACTATCCCAATGTTTCCGTTATCATTTAAAGAATATCTGAGCGCTTGGGAAAAACCGATAAGTCAAGGCGGATACGATGATTTATATGATAATTATTTAACATACAGTTCTTTCCCAAATGCCTTGAGTTTTAGAAACGCACCCGCTTACGACAGCTGGGACAAAGCAGCTCTACGCAAATACTTAAATGATTTGTATGAAAAGATTGTTTTAAAGGATATTATTGAAAACAAAAAAATATCCGACGTCAGCAGGCTGGAATCAGTTATCAAATTTATGGCAGATAACATAAGCAAAGAAACGTCTATAAACAATATAGCAAACGCTATGACTTCAAGCGGCCGCAAGATAGATAATAAAACCGTTGAAAGTTATATTGAGGCTTTCTGCGACAGTTTTGTTCTTTATAAAGCAAACCGATACGATGTTAAAGGGAAGGAATTTCTAAAGACTCAAAACAAGTATTATCTGGTTGATTTGGGATTACGTTATCTTCTGCTGGGCGACAAAAAAACCGACAGCGGAAAAATGTTAGAAAACGTCGTCTATTTAGAGCTTTTGCGCAGGGGCTATAATGTCCATATCGGAAAAGTTGGCAGCAAAGAAGTTGATTTTGTCGCAGAAGGCGCAAACGGTACGGAATATTATCAGGTATCGGAAACAATACGCAGCAAGGATACTTTTGCGCGGGAAGTTGCATCTTTAGACGCAATTGGCGACCATAATCCAAAGTTTATCTTGACCCGTGATTACGAGACCGCTTCACATAACGGAATAAAAATACAAAATGTCTTAAAGTGGCTTGCCGGACAAGAATAAGAATTTCGAGACTTGCAAAACTGTTTCCTATAAGCTCTCCAAGCCCTCTAAACTTCTGGTCTTCTGTGGTAAATTGCCCCGCCACTCTTGTTCGTTGCGATCAAATTAAAAATAAAAATTAAATAACAATTTGGGTCAACTCCTCCGTCCCCCCACGGCAAACTTGTGTTTTAGTTTTTGTAATTTAAATTATCAATCTTAACTCTGTAGTTAAAGAAATGTGGTCGAAAAAATTTGACAAGCGACGGTTATATTTTGTACAAATTCACTTATAATATCAAAACAAGATTACGAAAAAGAGGGAAAATGTTACAGACCAGAGGGACTTCGTCCCCAGACCAGGGAGCTTTGCTCCCAGACCAGAGGGAACTTTGTTCCCCAGACCAGACCAGACCAGACCAGACCAGACCAGACCAGACCAGACCA
>WRNH01000039.1 GCA_009776745.1 Endomicrobiia bacterium
CNCCCCGCCTCTCTCCCTGATGAGGGAGAGGGAGAACTGCTTCAACGGTAAGTGGGTTTTGATTCAGCTTTCATGCGTTTGTAGTGTGCGCCCTCGTTTGATAATCACGCAATAAATATAGTATCATTGAAAAAACGGGGAGATAAAATGATAAAATCAGGCATGGACAATAAAGGGTTCGGGCTTATCCAGATGCTGATAAGTTTAATTATACTTGGAACTTTAGGCATAACCGCGTATAAAAGTTATTTTGCGTCCGGCCAAAAAAATCTGAAAGAAGCTGAAAATGTATACGGGAATGCCGTTCCGGAGCCGGTGCCTGCGCAGATTCTGAAAACTGAAAGCGTTCATACAAGAAAAGCAAAAGAGCTTGAGGGGAGAGTTTTTATAAACTCGGTCGTAACGGCTGAAAAGACTTATGAAGCCGTTAACGGCAAGTATTTATATACCGGATGGACTTCCTCAAATCGGGAACTTGGCGTCAGCGCGTCGGGCAATCAGTATTTTAAAGAGTTTTCGGTAGAGAAAAAAGCCGGAGGCGGATTTATAGTTAAAGTACGCGGCAGCGGCGAACTTGAAGGCGTTATTTTGACCTCCGAATAGCAGACTTTTTCTGACAATATATCAGCGCACCTGCAGCTGTCTTGCCCGCAAATTTGAAAGATAGTGAAAAATTTAGTACAATTCTGACATTATTTTGAGGTTTTGTTTAAAAAAATTATATAAAGAAATTGAATTTTCAATTACTTTAGATGGGCGGATGGCGGAACTGGCAGACGCACAGGACTTAAAATCCTGAGGCTCGCAAGAGCCGTGAGGGTTCAATTCCCTCTCCGCCCATTTTTTTATTTTATAAGGAAGTGTTTTAAATGAGCGAAACGCGCGATGTTCTTGTGGATTTCGGAACAATAGAAAAAAATATACCGAAATACAAGCTTAAAAACAGAGGGATCGAGGCTATACCTACTGACAAAATAGTAGGCAGTCTCGGCAGGTATAATGATTTTTCAGAAAACCTTCTCCCTCACCGCGGAGATATGGGCATACGTTATGAAAGCATAAAGAAAGGGATGCTCAACGGCATTATATTTCCGCCTATCAAGGTTTATCAGGTATTGGACAATTACTTTATCATTGACGGCCATCACAGAGTGATGGTGGCGAAAAACGTTTTTAACGCGAAGTATATAGACGCGGAAGTTTTGGAAATCCATTTCGATTTTGAAATTTCTCCCAATAAAACTTATACATACAGCACCGACAGCGCCAAAGGTTTTTTGATAAAACTTGAAGAGCATTTCTTTCTGCTGAAAACGTGCCTTTCAAATGTCGTTTTGAAATATCCTTTGAAAGTTACCGAACTTGTGAGCTTCGGAAAACTGTTTGAAGAGATCGAAAATTACCAAGACAGCCACAATAAAGGCGAATTTCAGAAAAAACCGATAATATACGCTTCATATCATTGGTACGAACACCGTTTTCTTCCGGCGGTGGCGATTATTGAGGAAGAGGACGTTTTGAGAGGCTTTCCGCACAGGACATATACGGATCTTTATGTGTGGATACAGCAGCATAAATATTATCTTAGCCAGAAAGTCGGGTATGATGTCGGTTTTGATTTTACTGCGCACGATTTTTTCGAAAAATATAAAAAAGTAAGAGCTCTTTATCTGATCCCTTCAATGATAAGAGACGTTTTGCGCGGCGTCAAGGAACAGATAAAAGGCAATTAACAATTCCGGAATAATATTATCCTATCAAAGTTTAGAGCTCCTGCCGGTAGAAATTTACTTTTTTTACTAAAAATTCACAACTTTTCCATTTATTTTGGATAAATAGGTACTAATATATCAGTATGAAGTAAAGAATCATGTTACAGGGAGTAAATTGGCAATAACAAAGTTATAGATTTGGGTATTACAATGTTTTTAAAAAGAGCGCTGTCAATCTGGATGTTTTCCGGAAGAGGTTTCTTATTTAATAAGAAACTGATAGCGTTCTTTATACTTATAAGCCTTTCGGTAAACGGATTTGCGCCGGGCGTGGCGTCAGCGAGCAGATACAGTTTTGTAATGACTGCGGCAATGATTGCCAAAAATGCGGCGGTGCAGCTATTTAAAAACTGTAATGCGCCGCTTACGGAGATAACGGAAAAATTTCATATTAATCTTTTTAATTCTTTAGACAATACGCCGATTAACCGTTCAAAAGATGATGCGGGAAAGAAAGAAGAAGCCTCAAAAAATCCCTGCAGTGCGGTTGGTTTTTATATGATTCATAAGACATTCAACAAAAAACCCCTGGAAGCGCAAGACAATGATAATTACCATTACTTGTCAGGCAATTTTATACCGGACAAGTTAGTAATTGATTCCGAAGCCAAAAAGAGTTTTGCCTTAAGCGGGATAATAATTTTGTTTTTAATGTTTATAGCTGCGATATTGAGGAGAAAAGGGCTTGACGAATATATTAATACTATAATAAAAAATAAAAAGTATGGAAAAAGAATTCTCGGTTTACGATAAAACTAAGCCGAGAATTCTTTTTTTATGCATTAATTGATAAGTGTGGAGTGAGCGGCGAATGGAAAATGACAAAACGGCCAGAGCTCCTCTCAACTTCCCAACTTCCAAGCTTCTGAGCTTATCAAATAGGGGATTTTATGAAAATCAAAGAAAAAATTATGGATTATTTTCGTAAGTACCGGGGAAGAAAAGTATTCACGAAAAGCGTATCGCTGGCAGTGGTAATATGTTTTTTAATAAATATTGCCAATGTGCCTGCATTTGGTCAGTTTACAAAATCCGATGAAGAGTTGATGAAAAAAGAGTTAAAGATTAACAATAAACACGAAGCTGTTATAAATCCGCGCATGGTCAAGCCGGTCAGCGAACAGGTAGGAGTGGATGTTAGCGCGGTAACCGATTTAAACGAAGGTACGAAAAGAGAACTGGACAGAAAAGATATGGCGATTATCAGTATCGGCGTAATAAATGAAAAAGCAAGAAACGGCAAAGAGCATATGGTAGGTTCGCTGGATGATAAAGGCGAGATAAATATCTACAGCGGCGACAGCAGCCGGCCGTTTGATAAGAAGACGGAAGAAGATTACAAATTCAGAGCGCAGCAGGTGATAGATTCAGGGGCTAAGAGGGATGAGTATATAGCAACTTACAGCAGAGAGTATTTAAATTCGAACGGGAATCAAAATATTATTGAAAGCGGAGAACATGCTGAGCCGCAGCCGCAAAGCATTGCCAAGGAGGTTGAGCATAAAGAAGATATGGCAGAAATAGAAGGAGATACGGTAAAAGAAAAAGGAGTGGAACAGACCGTACAAAAAGAACAATTGCAGGTGGTAAGCGGGCAGAATGTTAATGAGCAAAGCGGCGAGAGCAAACAAAATGAAATAATGTTGATGATAAAAGACAAGAAAGACACAATATCCGTAACAAAAGCGACGATAGCAAAGGTACAGATTAATGCGGAGAAAGCGGGACTGAATCTGGTTGTAGAAAAAGATTTTTCCGGAGATAAAAATAAAATAGAGATATACAGCAGCAAATTCACCGGTGAAAACGTATTTGTGGGAAAAGCCGGCGGACAGATGGCGTATCCGACGCATGAGGGAAATGTTGAAATAAGGGGATCGCAAAAAACGATAAATATAGGCGGAAACGAGTTTGAAAGTACGGGAATATCCCTGGTGAGAGGAATTCCGCAGCAGCAAGACGATAATACGATAAACAAAAAGACGGAAGGTTTATTTTTTTCAGAATTGTTAAATGTATATGATAAAAAAATAACGGATAAGCAGATGGAAGGAGTAAAAAAAGGTTTATCTGAAAAAGAAGAAGTAGATATTGTAACAGCTGCGTCTAATACGGTAAGGGAAGTGATAAATCATACAAATAAGGGAGTATTTACTCTTTTGCCTGCGGCAGACATTGCGGCGGGCATTTTTGGCGCGGCAGATGTCAAAGAAGATAATGCCGGCAGCGAAAGCACCCAACAGGCTGCTTTAAGCGTGGCGGCGGATATTCCTTCAGCATCTGTAAGTCCTGCAAATATGATTGCGGAAACCGTTGTTGAAAGTAAAGATTTTGACATTCCCTATGCAAGCGGCAGAAGCCTTGAAGCAATTCAGAAAGAAGACATTTCATCCCTCTCCGCCATTGCGAGCGGCGAAAGTACCGAAGCAATCCGGAAAGAAAGCCCGAAAGATGAAGATTATAATTATGTTGTAGAAGAACTTGCCAAACAAACAGGTCTGTCAAAAAAAGAAGTGGAAGCCGGACTTGACAAAATAGACAATGTCCAATTAGACAAATCAATGGGCATATTAGCGTCATTATTAAAGAATGGAGCAGATATAGTCAATTGTTCTACAGACGCTTTGTCAAAAGTTTTGCAATCTTCGCTTACGGCGCCTTTGGCTTTAGCGGTTTTGGTTAGCGACATATCAAGCGGAGCATTTGCGAAAAATAATACCGGCGAAGATTCGCAAATAATGATAAGCGCCGCGGCATTGCAGGAAGCAGCGGCAAAAGAAGGCAAAGAATTATCCGGCAGGGAAATAACCGCGCAAGATTTAGACGCCGCATTGAAAGACGGCGGACAGGCGATATTACACGTATCTGCGGACGGCAAAAGCGTTGCCGACCATTATATAACATTATCAAAAGACGCCGACGGAAAAGTAAAAATACAAGATATCAACAAAACGGAAATCACAGTTGACGAAAAAGATTTAGCCGGATATTTGCAGAATACGTACAACTGGACCGGCGGCATTGCATTGACTGAAAATCAAAATACCGGAACGCCGGTTAACAATGAAAAGCTTCAATCAGCGGTTGGGGCGGTGTCTAACAGTATGCCGCTTAATGTTATTAAGATTTCTGATACAGATAACAATATCCCGACATATATCAAGAAAATGATCAGTCCGGTAAATAAGAAAGATTCCGCAAAGCAGAAAAAAATAAATGACGTAAAATCAAAATATAAAACAGAGTACAAGAAGATAGAAGAATATGCCTACAGCGTAAAGAAGTATACGTCCAAACAAAAGGAAGCGTTAAAGCAAAGAATAAGCGATGCGGTAGACAATGCGCCGGCAAATAAGACATTGACCGCGAAAGAAAAAAAGAAATTGAAAGAAGAGATATTCAATACATATGTAAGCAGAAGAGAGGCGCTTGTTACAAAACGGGAAAAGTGGTTTGAAGCACAAGTAAAAGATTTAAAAACCAAGAGGAATGCGGCGATAAGAGCAATAAGCAGCGGCAAGGGAACGGATGTTGCGGTAAAAGAGTTTGAGACTGCATTAAATAAGCTAAATACATATGTGGACAATGTCTATGCAAGACGCGAGCTAAACAAAAAGAACAATGCGTATACAAAAACAATGAACGGACTTGCAAATTTCGGCGTTGACTATTTAAACAAACACGGCAAAGCAAAGCCGGAAGAACTGAAAAAAGAATTAAACAAAGAAGCAGGGAAACTGGTAAAGAAATATTATGCTACAAACGCTGATATAAAAGATGCAAAATGGAAACCGGCAGAATCATCATCCTCATCTAAAGAAATGCCTACGGATTTAAAATTCGGACAGGAAGGCGCGACGGCGACGGAATGGAAACCGGCAGCATCCTCATCTAAAACAAAAGAAATAGCTACAGATTTAAAATTCGGACAAGAGGGCGCGACGGCAATGCCGATAGCTGCTGATACTGCGAAAAAAGCGCCGGTAACGGCAAAACAAAAAGAAATAAATTCGATTAACACAAAATATAGAGCAGAATACAAAAACATAAAAGAATATGCCTACAGCGTAAAGAAGTATACGCCCGCTCAAAAGAAAGCGTTAAAAGAGAAAATAAGCAAAGCCGTGGAAAACGCGCCGGCAAATAAGACATTGACCGCGAAAGAAAAAGAAAACTTAAAAGCCGAGCTGTACAAGATATACATAAGCAAAAGAAATACGCTTGTTAAAAAACGTGAAGACTGGTTTACAAACCAAGTAAAAGACTTAAAAACCAAGAGGAATGCAGCGATAAGAGCAATAAACAGCGGCAAGGGAACGGATGCCGCGGTAAAAGAGTTTGAGACTGCATTAAATAAGCTAAATACATATGTGGACAATGTCTATGCAAGACGCGAGTTAAACAAAAAGAATAATGCGTATACAAAAACAATGAACGGGCTTGCAAATTTCGGCGTTGACTATTTAAACAAACACGGCAAAGCAAAGCCGGAAGAACTGAAAAAAGAATTAAACAAAGAAGCAGGGAAACTGATAAAGAAATATTATGCGACAAACGCGGACGTAAAAGCCGCAAAAGGAAGTACAATAAAATCCTCAACTAAAAAAGAAGACGCCGAAGCTGAAGATTATAATTATGTCGTAGAAGAACTTGCCAAACAGACAGGCCTGTCGAAAAAAGAAGTAGAAGCCGAACTTGACAAAATAGACGATGCCCAATTAGGCAAATCAATAGGCATATTGGCGGCATTGCTAAGAAACGGAGCGGATATAGTCAATTGTTCCACAGACGCTTTGTCAAAAGTTTTGAAATCTTCGCTTACGGCTCCATTGGCATTAGCGGCTTTGGTTAGAGACATATCAAGCGGCGCATTTATAAAAAATAATACCGGCAAAGCCGGCGGCAAAGGCTCACAAATAATGATAAGCGCCGCGGCATTGCAGGAAGCCGCCTCAGAAGAAGGAACAGAGTTATCCGGCAGAGAAATCACCGCACAAGATTTAGACGCCGCATTAGAAGACGGCGGACAAGCAATATTACACGTCTCTGCAGACGGCAAAACCGATGCCAACCATTATATAACATTATCAAAAGACGCCGCCGGAAAAGTAAAAATACAAGATATCAACAAAACGGAAATCACAGTTGACGAAAAAGACTTAGCCGGATATTTACAAAATACATACAACTGGACGGAAGGCGTAGCATTGACGGAAAATCAAAATATCGGTAAAGCCGTAAGCAAGGAACAATTGCAGGGAAGTAAGGGGGCATTAGGTACAACATCAACTGATCAACCGACAATAGGTTTTAATGGACAACCGCGTGCTCCATATAATCCTAGTCCTCAGATATACACTAATCATGGAGGAACAGGACTTAGGCTTAAGACTCGTCAAGAGAGATTCGGTACGTATATAAGTCCTATTGGAAAATACAATAAAAAAACAAAACGTTGGGATAGGAATCCTGATTATCATAAACAAATACGACAGCAGCAAGCCATGATAAACTATAAACCTACTGATCCTTTCACAAATACAATCAACGGAATTTTTAATAGTTATATAAAGAATCCAATTAATGATTTTATAAATGACCCAATAGGATGGGCACTTAAAAATACTTTTCCGCTGAACAGTTTAAGAGAGGCATATATATTGCTCCAACAGGCTGATGTTTTTGGCGGTGTTACAAAACTGCAGGCCGCAGATAAAAACTACTTGGATAGTTTGGACTCTCTGGATGGAGAAGGACATAAAAATGGAGGTGTAACAACTCAATTGGTTATAAATGATCCGGAAAACGGTATCACGGGATATCGTATAATTGAGCCGGTAGTAATAGACGGTAAAATCGTGAATCAAGTTTCTTATGTTATTAATAAGGATTGCCTTGGCGAGAATTTATGGACTGTGACTGTTGCCTCTGACGGCACAAGCAGTACTGATATGAATATTAATGACAGACCGCAGGGGCGCGCTAATATACTAAAAAAAGCTATGACATCTAAAGAAGACGGCGTTTATAACTTAGGCCCAAATTTTATCATTACAAGAAAATCTGACGGAAACATTCAGAAAACCACTACTAAAATGAGAACCGAAAAGAAAAACGGAGAAATCGCAAGCGGCGCAGGCACTACTACAATAAATGAAATCGAGACAAATAAATCCACCGGACAAACCGTGTCAATAAATACTTATCGCGTAAGAGGCAACGGTTTAGCAGGCGATAAAAATAATTTTTATCAGATGGCCAATCATGACGAAGATTTCTTAGTAAATTCCACGGTGATAAAAGAGTCGGCGTATTTTAATCCTGACGGTTCTTTGGACTATACTCAAAAACTTTCAGGCAAATCTTATATGGATTCTAATATGAATATGCAGGCTTATAATCTTACGGGTACAATGACAATGAACGGCATTACTATTGATGTTACCGAAAAATATAAGTCCGAAGGATATTATCAAGCTGTAATGAACGATTTAAGCCAGCTAGGATACGGGGAATGCTTGGCTTTGCCAGAAAACGGGCTAGACACAAAATTTGACGGAATAAATTTAGATAACAGTTTTATTTTTTACGTTGATAACGGCATATGGGGTAAAAGTGCCGTCATAATAGACATTAGCGGCAATAAAATTGAAGGAAATGCCGGCTGGGACATTTCTGACAATAGGGTTGTTATAGAGTCTAATGAAGAGTCTGGCGACGGTTCCAAGAAGAATATAAGGATACATAAAGGCGATGACGGCCGCCTGAATTTTGAAATTTATTGGCATAAAGAAGAGGAGGTTCATAACGAATATACCCACAAGGACGATATCGTTACTACAGACAAACCTATTGAGTATGGAAGTATATCATATAACCATAATGACGGCAGCGTAGAAACCAACAGCGTTAAAGATAAAGGAAACGGCAGATTAGAACAAAGAAATACGCAGACCGATATTCTGGGTAATACTACAATTAAACTGATTGAGGGTACCTATAATACTGCAGGCGTGTATGATGAGGATTTATTCAAAAACCCTAATCATTTTCTTGACATAAAAGGCTATGAAATTAAAACCGATTCCAAAGGTGTAGAAATATCACATATTACCATGTCGGGTAATTTGATCAACATTAAATGGGATGACGATTTTCGTATGGTACATTACGAGTATGATAATTATACGGAAGTAGATACGCGGACAGGATTGACAACTACTTATGTGAGCGGTAGCTGGTCAAAATCAGAAGTAGAAACAATAGATGGAACAAAGGACAAGGAAATATATAAGGATGTAAGTATTAAAATTACTGACAGTTATGGGAATTTGTTGGAAACAAGACTTGTAAACGAAATCTTTACTACACAAACGTTTTATTTTGACACTTACTCTTATACAGAAAAACATTATGAAAAGAAAGAGATAACAACCACTTACTCTGACGGCAGCACAGAGACTTTTAAAGCAGAAAATTATATTGAAAAGACTACCAATTCCTATTCTGCGGCTCACAGTAAAATAGTAGGCGGAAAGGAGACAATAAAAACAGAATCCAGCAAAACGGAAATATCGGCATATAAACAAACTTATACCGGAGATGGCAATACGATTGAGATAATCAATTATACCTCAAGCTATATTGCTTATAGCGACAATAGCAGCCATACTTCCGAAAAGGCGGATGAAATAAGTAAAAATGGCAGAGTAATAAAGAATGTTACGAGAGAAACTTCTGTTGATGCTTCCGGATATTCTACGACATCTGGCAGCGGGTTTGATGGCGTTAAGGTAGCTTCTGATTATTCGGGAATTCACACTATCGCTGCCGAAATGATAGGCAATAGCACTGTAAGACAAGGATATGCCGAAATAAAAGATTGGACTTTTAACGCGCAGGTGAGAACGGCTGTCGTTGTGGCCGCAATTGCTGCGACAGTGGCTGTGACCATATTATCTTTTGGTACTTTAGCGGCCCCAATGGTTGCTGCATGGGGAGCAATTTTGGGTACCGGATTTGCTGCAACGGCAGCCGCGGCCGCCACAATAGCTGTAACTACGGCCGTAGCTGCTTATATGGCTGCGGATGCTGCCCGTACTTCCGCAATGTGCTTTCAAAAAGGAGATATTAAGGGAGGCTTGGTATTTGCGGCTATAGCAATTGTAACTATCGCATCAGCGGGAGCTCTTGGTGAAGCTGCTGTAGGTATTGTAGAAGGTGTCGGCGCTTTAAGGGCCGCAATGGCATCAGGGGAGGGATTGTTTACGCAATTGTTTATACAAGCAGGCGAACAATTTCTAAAGTCGCAAGGTATCAATATAGCAGAGCAGATGTCAAAGGATATTGTCATTAAAGCAGGAGAGTATGTGGTTAAGCAGGCCATAATTAATACTGTAAAACAAATAGGTATAAGAGCCGCAATAGGAACTATCTCAGGATTTGTGGGTGATATCGGTTATCAGCTTTATGCAAACGGAGGGGATTTCGGAAAAGTTGATTTGAATGAAGCTCTAACCTGGGCAGCTATAGGAGGTTTGTCCGGAGCGGCTTCCGTAAATGTCATGGCCGGAAATAGAGGCGCTGCGGAGATATTATCGATCGGGATGAACACCGTGATTATGAAAAATTCCGTTGAGTCTGCAGTATATAATTTTACTCATGATAATTTTACCGCGGGCATAATGGATTTGGCTCTTATATCCGCTTTTTTATTTGTTTCCGCGCAGAACCGCGTAATGAATAAAACCGGAATGGCGCCTAAGGGTAAGTCTGGCGGCAGTAATCCAGAAAACATCGAATCAAAAGGGTTTAAAGATAAACTTACGGGTATTCCGTCGGCAGCTAAAAATAAAATTAACTCTTTTTACACGGGCGTTAAAGACATTAACATTACCCAATCAATGAAAACTTTTACGGGGAAAATTGCAGGAGTTAGCGCGAAAGCAATGCAGCAGGCAATGGTAAACGGTGTAAGAGTCGGCATGGCTACGACTTCCTTATACATATTGCAGACAGTTTCAGGCAATATAATGGACGGTAAAAAAATATGGGAAGGTTTATTGGATAAAGATGGAGGGATATCAAATATTACGACAATGTATGCTTTAGGCATTGTACTCGGGGTTACTCTTAGCGCGGCAGCTCCTTCGTTTACGAAAACTTGGACTGAACAGAATATAGAAGGCGGATTTATACAAATATTAGGAAGCCCGCTTGCGACTTTATCCGAGTCTATGCAGGCCGCGGTCCATCTTTCACAGTTTACAGCGGTTGTGTCTCCTGCGCTTAGTTTAGGAGGGGCATTGCTTGTCGGGCTAATTAACGATATAGATAAAGTTTTTGCTTCAATTGGCTCTCCTATTTCCGGCGGGTTTGGCAGCGTGATTGAATTTTTCGGCGGGACCGGTGACGAAAGCCTCATAAATTCTGAAAAGCGCAATACGGCTCTCAAAAACGCTTTTGTTTCCTATGGAGCATTGTTATTTGCGGGCAAAAATGACACAAAATTAGTTATCTTTGGATGGGATACAGGATTAGGTTTTGGTGAAAACGGCACTGTTGACCCTGATGTGACTGCTTATAGCAAATGGAACGAAACAAGACATTCGTTTGCAACAGGTTTAATAATGTCTCCTTTCTTTAAGATGGCAATTCCCGGTACGGAGATGTTTAAAAACAGTGGCGGCAGTGTTGGGGCATGGATAAATAGACAGACAACCAGAATTGCCGAACAAGGCAATGTTATTAATGCCTTTTTAGGGGCATTTGGCGCAAATACTGAAGGGAAAATTCTCGGTAGTATTATAGGGCAAGGATCTATGATAAGCACAGCTCTTGGCATCCAACAATTTATGTGGATAGGCTCGGCCGGAGCAAAAATCGGAGCCGGACTTGACTATTTATTAGATTTACCTCCAACCTACACATCAACAGAAGGCCAGCAGGTCGGTTTGTTTGAGTTCTTCCTGCAAAACGCCTCGATGCTTTTTGTTCCGATGGGCTTGAATGCCAAAGGGAAGTCTTACTATGAAAGCATAGATACTATGAACGGCAAATACGGCAAAGATGCAGCCAGAGCCGAAGCATTAAAGGTTAAAGCTAAATACGGCGAAAAGTTTAATGAAGAGTTAAGTAAGATGTCTCCTCAAGAAGCGCAGCAACAACAGATGATAGGAGCCGAATTGTTGGCTAAAGCTAACAAAACCATAGTTGAAACATCTTCTGCCCGTGAACTGAATGCGGCTGTGAGCGAGAATGGAAAACATTATGAATTCAAAAATTACAAGTTAGACATAGTTGAAGCCCCTGAAATTCTTAAAAATGATTTAGAAATAAGAAGGCTGGCAGTTGAAAAAGTGGCAAAAGAGGCAAAAGAAGGAAAAGATGGTGAGTATAAGAGTTCAAATGTGGATGTTCTTGAAGCTATGCAAAGAGAAATTGGAACTGGAGGAGGGTCAAGATTTACTGCCGATTTCATTGCGGAAATGGTGAGATTAGAACATGTTGACGCATTGAAAAAAGGCGGAAATGAGGGCAATAAGCGGGCTGCGGAGATAGAAGAAACGGTAAAGCAATTCAATGAAGAGATAAATAATCAAATAATTGAAAACTTTGGAAGAACAGATTTATTCAATGCTATTGACCTTCTTAATTCGGTTTACGCCGACAGAGAGTTTGTAAACAAAGTATCAGAGGTGACTGTAATACAGGATATGCGGGAATTGAAAGAACTTAAGAGCGGTGAATCTACTTTTGAAATTATTGAAAAACAAGTTTCTAATAAATCCGCTATTGAAGAGATCGAAGGGCGCCTCTCTAAATTGACTCCAAACGAGCGTGCAGTTTATGATAAGATTTACGAATTAATAGAAAAAGCCGAAAGCAAGGAAATTTCAGCAAAAGAGTTCAGCTTGATTTTGAATACTAAAAACGCTGAATTTGCGGCAAGGGATTTATATTTGTCAGGAGAAAAAGGAAAAGAAATAACTAAAACCAGAAAAGAAATCAAAACGTTAGCGGAGAAAGTAAGAAAACAAAGCTTTGACGAAATGAAAGAGACATTTAAGAAGAATAAGGCGCATTCAGAACTTGATCCGCAGCGCGCAGAAGAGATTAATAATGAAAGGCTTGCAGAAGAATCCATAGCAGATATGCTTACACAAAGCGAATCTTACAAAAATGAAGGCAGAAATATAGAAATGCCTGTTAATTACGATAGTATTGTTAATTCTCAAATAGTCGCGCGCAACGATATTGAAAATATTCTCAAGGGAAGTAAAGAATATGAAAAGCTTTCAGAAAAAGAGAAACAAGATTATGGCAATACCATTGAAAAATTTATTGAAAATAACTTTGAACTTGGCAAGATAGAAGGTGAATTTGGGTATGAGTATATTGAAAATTCATTAAAATCGGAAGATTTTAAGAGAGCAAAGACACGCATAGAACTTACCGGCAAATTATACGACACTAAAAATATGTCGCCGAAAGACAGAGTAGAGAAAATATTTGAATTTAAAAAAGATCTTATGGAGGCACAAGAAGCCGAACTGAAAGCAGGTGAAGAAGCCATGCTTCAAGAGGCAGAAAATAATAAAGATAAAGCAGAAATAAAGAAAAATACAGAACGAGCAATAGAAAGCTTGAAAGAAATGAACATGAAGACGCTTATATCAGAGTATTTAGGAGTTACCCAAGGCGTTTTGAGCCGTAAAGCTTCAAATGACATGTTGTCTAAGATTCGTTCTCAAAAAGGTAATACGTCAGCGTCGATAGAAGAGCAGAAAATTGTTTTAGAAGTTTTTGAATTGTTGGGAAGTCCGGACTATTTTGACTCTATAAGTAAAACAGCCGAATACAATAGTAAAGCAATGGAAAAATTGAAAGTTTTATTTGAAAATTTTGCAAGAAACCACTGGGATAAGTTTGATTCCGTAATAGAAGATTTCATGGGAGAACACAAATTAAAAGAGATAACGGATTTACGAGATTTCATCGCAGATACAGGGGATAAAGGTTTTGAGATGACCCAAAACCTTAGAAATAAGATGGCTAAAAATGCTTTTGGCGTTAAATCGGAAGCCGATCTTTCTTTCTCGGAACGTCTTGCTTTAGATTTGAAGATAAGCGAAATAGGTTACGAAATACCTTCATTAAAAAAACAGGCAAAAGATGAAGATTTAAACAAATTTATTACGGATAAATTTAAAGGAGAGCATACAGACACATTCGGTGTAGGAATATTAGGGCGAAATAATGTAAAAGGAACTAATACGCTGAATCAGGTATTGATGTTGCATGAAAATTTACTGGGCAGAGTTTCGGCTGTTTCCGCAGGCGGAGGCAAGACTTTTGTATATATGTGGACATATTCATCTTATTTCAGTATGGTTAAGGATGCCAGCAAGGGAGAGTTTTTAGGGGCAAAATCCACTGACGCCGAGCAAGTTGGCGGATATGAGAAAATGCAAAATAAGTATATGTGGAAGATGCTCGGCATAGAGACGGTCAACGGCGAAAAATTGTATAAAGATCATAAATACGATGATTTAGCTGATAAGTATACCGGTAATTTGAAAGCAAATTCTAAGGGAAGAGTTATTACGTATTCTATCGGGCAAAGAGGATTTGTGGAACTGCAGGCAAGAGTCGGCAAAGGCGGAGAAAAGTTGGATGTTGCATTAGATAATGTCCATTTAAGAGTTGCCGATGAAGCTGACGTGGCGGCTTTGAGCAAAGTATCGTTTATTATGGGAAGCGGCGATAGTAAGGTTAATCCCACCAGAGCTAATTCAATATATAATGACTTAAAAACATTGAGTAAAGTAATTAAATCAGAAGATATCAATGTTAAAGCAGAGTCCAAGGAAGCGCTCAAAGATAATGAGTTTACGGTGATAGACGGAAAAGTAGAGTGCGGCAAAGCGCTTGAAGGTGAAATTTTGAAACAATTTGACAAGTCGGCAAAGAGTTTGCAGGGTATGAAAAACGGAGAACAGATAAGCAATATAATGAGAGCTATGTATGCCATGGAAGCAAAAAATCAGGGTATAGAATCCGTTGCGTTTGCGAAAGGAGAAGATGGATTCTTGCAGCCTGCGTCAATCGAATCAGGAACCAGACAGAGCAATACTACTGACCAGAGCTCTTCATATAATGTAGCGCTTACAGCTTTAGAGATAGCAAGGCTAAACGGTGGCAAATTCGCAGAAAGATTTACGATAAAAGGCGAAGACGGTTACAGTATAGATATACATCAAGTCAAGAAATCAGTAAGCATAGGAGAGTCCACAATATCGCAGATTTTCAGCAGAGGCCAAGACAGGACTCTTAATTGCGGAGGTTCAGGCACCCTTGACGTTGCAAGGGAAGTAGCTCATACGATTTTTGGAGGAGAAGCCGTTGATATTCAGGCATCATCTATGGAAAAGACCGTTGGCGAGCTTGGAAAGAGGCTTACGATAGAAGAATATAATCATAATAGGACGAAGGAAATATTAAAAGAAGTTTTGGAAAATGGCGGCGTAAAATCTGAAATAGTTGAAGATGGCTATTTTAAATCAACTGAAAAACCAACTGATTATCAGAACAAAAAAACCGGACAATATTATGAAAAAGTTACGACGAAAGATAAAGATAAAGCTGATTTAATGATAAAAGACGGTTTTAAGTGCGATACCGAAGGCAACAGAATAGGACTTACCTTCGGCGCTATGGATATGTCTTATAATGCCAATCTTATGATAGAAGCGTTGGCTGAAATATATGCCAAAAAAATAAATGAAAATCCCAGCATGAAAATGACCGTTGATAAGGAATTATGGATAGAAAAGATTAAACAAGCAACTAATGGTGAGCAGCTATCTGAAGTTTTGGAATACGTAAGAAAAAATTATGAAATACTTGGCAAAGAGACTGAACAAATGCAAGTTATAGACGCGAATATTGCTGAAACAAGCCCTGAAAAAGTAAGCACAATGGCTGAAACAATAGGCAAAATAACGTTTACTAACTTAAGCAGTTTGAGAGGTATAGATTATAAGAGTATTGATTTGTATGTGTTGGATGCGCACAACTTCCCAAGCAGCGAATTGCTGCAGGCTATAGGAAGAGCAGGGAGAAATAGTGAGTATGGCAAGTCCGCTACTGAAGTTACGCTGTTTATGGATAAAGACAGCGTTAAGAATACGATTCAGGAAATGAATAAAGTTGATAATTATTTTAAAGAAAATGGAAGTAAAGGATTGTTTGCAGATAACGAGCAGTTAAACAGTAATTTCAAGGAAGCTTTAAAATTAGACAGCAACGACGGAGAATATTTTAACAGTGCAAAAACCGCCCAGGATATTGTTGAGATGGTGTCCGTCTATAAGTCTATGAAATTAAAATCCGAATCTATTATGTTTAAAGCCAGACAGGAAGCGGAAAATATACTTGTTAAAGAACCTTTGTCTGATATGCTTGCTTTGGCAAGAGATGCCGGCAATACTAAAGACGCTGAATATTTGCAGTGGTTATATGAGAAAGCGATTCAGAATTCGGAAAGCAATATTTTCGGCGGAGGGAAAAGCGCAGCTAAAGGCGAATTAAGCGATCCCATTAAGACAATGGAAGAAGCTTATACAGGCGTATTAAAAACGGCAAAAGCTACATTAACAGAGGCATACAGAAATACGAGCGATAGTTATATCAAATATAAACTTTTAGAAAGAATTATGGATATAGACAGTATGCTTCTTGTGGACGGCGTGTTTACAAGAGTGATTGATTCCGCCAACACAAAAGGGAGCGACGGTTATTTTGACTCTACTTTTGCCGGCGCAAGCAGAGAAGTAAGTTTTTCAAGGGGATTGAGCCCTGCCAGAGACATTGCTGAAACATTGGGCAAGTTAAGCCGGCATGTGCTGCCTACGGAGTCGTCTTCTAAGAGCGAAATCAAAAATGTTAAAGTAGAAGAATCTTTTGCAACTGATAAAATGAATGCTGAACAGAAAGCTGCGGCAAAAGAGATCACGGATATTATTAAAAAGAATCCTGATTATTACTATGAAACAATCGGCGGAGAAAAAATGCTGAATAATAAAGGTAAGATATTTGTTGCCTTAATAAACCAGACTATAAAAAATGAAGATGAGGATAAAAAAGGCATTGCCATGCTTAGCAAATTGACGGGTATGGACATTGATCTTGATTCTTTATTAACTGAGAAAGATGAGAAGGTTTTGATAGCGCAGAAACTTGTTAATGGTGTTGATAAACTATGGGATAATAATATAAGAAATGCGAATGCCGTAGAAAATTTTGTGAATTTGGCGCCTCTAATGAATCTGAATAGTTTAAATGGTGCGACTGACGAAGAAAGAATAGAAAAGTTTCAAAGCATGATAAATTTTACATACTCTGATAGTCTTAAAGATTTTGTTTCAAGGAATGGAAAAGGATATGAATTTTTGTCTCCGCAGATGATTGCTTTGGCTAAAGAAGGTATGTTAAAAGACGAAGCGCTTCAGGAAACAATTTTGGAAAATTATAATGCTATTAATAAAGCTTCGGTAGACGAACAAATTAAAGGAATAACTCTGCAAAGAGAATTAATTAAGAAAGAACGCTCTAAACTTTCAATGAAGGTTAGTATGGCTGTACCGGAAATGGCAAGCTGGGCAGGTCTTGGCGTTAAGAGCAATATCAAAAAGATTGATAAAGCCTTGAATGTGCCTATTGCTGAAATGACCAAATCGGAACTCAAAGCGCGTTTGTATGCAATAGACAAGTTTGGAGACATTTCCGAAGACGCGATTGAGGCGCTTGGCCGGTTTATAAGCAGCAACGATAATATCACAAGCGTAACTAAAGAACTTAAAGTAAGCGAAATGGATTACTTTAACTCTTTTGCGTCAATTTATAACCTTGTAAAAGACGGTAAGATCGATGAAGCTGTTTTTAAGAATTTAAGCGCGGGTGATATTAAAGCTGTTTTGCAAGGGAACAAAGCCCCCGGCGAAATTCTCGGCGGGGAGGATAAGAAGATATATGAAGAAACGCTTGGCATAGGCGGTGATGAAAAGAATTTTGTTAATACGGCGCATTCGTATACGATGAACAGTGACGGAGGCAAAGCTTTGGCAGAACGTGAAAATGAAATTTTTGCCCAGCTTAATAACCAGCCCGATAATGAGCAAGTTGATATGAATGAGATGTTTAAAGCTATGAGTAATATTGAAGATAGTATTGATATTGAAGAACTGAAGATGAGCAGGCTGACTGCTATAGAAAAGATTGGAGCGATAATACCGGAATCGGCAAATGCGGAAAATACTTTAGACGCTATGAAAATGCAGATCAGCAATGACGGCAAATTAAGCGAAGAAGACGGATACAGGATAGAGCTGCTGGATAGAATGCATAAAATACTTGCGGCAAAGGGCGTAGATTCGTCCAAATATTTATACGCTTTGATGAGGAATGGAGAAATTGAAGACAGTATTAACATTGATAAGCTGACAGGGCCGTATTCTATGATGCTTCTTGTAAGATATATTCTTGAAAAAGAAAATGGCGGCAAAAGCGACATTGAGTTGGATAATATGATATCGTCAATGAATTCGGTAAATGAAGTAAAAGTTATGGGAGAAAATGCAGCAGTATATAAATCAACGCAAAAAGGAAACAGAGTTGTCGGTATGTTAAAACAGTTTGCAAGCATGCTGCCTGATGTTGGCGGCACAATTGCAGATATGGCAGACAGCATTGCTTCTCCCGTAATAAGGAACCTGCGTACGGACAATATAACAAGACGGAGCAATGAAGCGCAAAAAGCATTTAATGAAGCAAAAGAGCAGTTTGTGGAAAGTATAAACAATGAGAATGCGGAAGTTATGGAAATGTTGAAAGCAATTGAAGCCGGCAATAATATCATTATTTTTAATGAAGGCCAATTGCAGCAAAATACCGCTGAAGACAAACTTGTAACATTGGAGGGACAACTGCAATTTACCGGCGATATAGTTGCTTCGCCTGAGTTCCAAAAGGCGGTGGAAGAGTTAGAGGAGAAGCCGGCTGCTGATGCGGCGTCATCTGTTGCGGGAATCGGCTCTGCAGGCAAAGACGGCATTGTCGAAACGTTTAGCGCCTTGCCAGATACGCTGAATTTGCCTGCTCCGGATGGCGAACTCCGCAAAGAAGAAAAGATTACAAACAAAAAAGAAATTGTTAAAGATCCGCAAAACAACAATAGCAGCAGGATAGACTTAAATAAAAATAATATAGAAAAAACGGAAGAAAAAGGATACGTGTTAACGAAAATGGTGAATAGAGTTTTAAACGGAATAACAGAACCGAAA
Source organism: Endomicrobiia bacterium (assembly GCA_009776745.1). Taxonomy (GTDB): domain Bacteria; phylum Elusimicrobiota; class Endomicrobiia; order Endomicrobiales; family Endomicrobiaceae; genus Endomicrobium_B. Next base: position 19,115 of record WRNH01000039.1, read on the forward strand.
GAGATAGACAGATTATTGGCCGCGACATTAGGAACATGGGCAAATTACGAAGAGATGTATATGGGATTTGGATTGACGGAGGAAGGAGCAAAGAATGTAGGAACGATAATAGAAGCGTATAAGAATAATATGCTGATAATAAATGAGATGGTGGAAAATGAAGAAATGAGCAGGGAAAAAGGAATAGGATGGCTGAATGTATATACAATGACGAGAGATTTGCTGGTAGCGGTGGCGCAGACGGAAGATGAGAAAAAGAGGGGTGATTTTATAAAAATGTTTGACAACTTCGAATTGGAAGATATAACGGATGAAAATAAAATGGACCAAATTAAGTATTACTTGAAGAATGCTAACAGAAAAGCGATGATGGAAATCGTGGTAGAGAAGAAAGTAGTGGAAGATATGCTAGGCATAGGCGGCAGATTGAAAGAAGCGGTAGAAAAGAAAAGGGATACGGGAGCAATGGCATTCATAGCGAGAGTCTTTAAAGGCGATGAAAATATAACTGATGTATTCCCGATTGCGATGAATGATATGAAAGGAAAAAAGAGAGGCACAATACCGAACCCCGTATTAGTAAGAGCGCTTGCCCAAGCGGCATAGCTGGACGGCAATATTTTTTTTAGGCGCATTCATTCTTTTTTGATATAATTGGGGTTATTGGAGAAGCCCGGTTGGCAATGAACCTCCGCGCAGCAAGCTGCGCGGTATCGGTTGTCATTGCGGTTCCGGATTTTAACTTGGATTCCCGCTTTCGCGGGAATGACGGCTAAGCGATTCCTCGCAGCTTGCTGCGAGGAATCGTTCAATAATTAAAAACGGCAAAAGCGAAGTTTTTAGATGCGCCTTTAAGTACTAATTGCTGTGTAAGGCACTAAAATGAGGATTCTTGCAGTTTCAGACGTGGAAGATAATAATCTTGAGAATGTCATCAGTCTTAAAAATGACAGGCTTGCTTCCGTTGATTATATATTTTCCTGCGGAGACCTTTCGCGTAAATACCTTGAATACATAACCGACAGCGTAAAAAAAAGCCTGTATTTTGTATCCGGCAACCATTATGTTCTCCAATTCTACGGAGATAAGTTTAAATCGTTTAAAATGCTGAGAAAACTTTATTACGGCAAAGGGATGCGCTTTCGTTTCGGCGGCATAGACATGCACGGACGCGTTGAGATCCTTGAAAATTATATAATCGCAGGCTTTGGCGGAGCAATGAGATATAATCCTGGCAATTTTCAGTTCGAAGAGTTTGAAATGGAAAGGATCGTAAAGCGGACGGCGTCAGCGATAAAGTGGATAAGGTTCAGGGATTTTATAAATTTCAGGAAAAAGAAAGAGATAATCGTTATGTCGCATGCGCCTGTCGCCGGAGTACACGATAAAAAAGACAGATGTCATCAGGGATTTAAATGTTTTAGAAAGTTTATCCGCAAAATGAAACCAATACTGTGGATGCACGGCCACGTTCACTTTGAAGACCAGAAAAAAGAACAAAATAGCATATTAGGCAAAACCCTTATTGCCAACGTATACTCTTCAAAGATCATAGATATTGCGGGTTATAAAATAAACGTAGACAATGTTCATTCTTTGTGAAGGGAGAATGATAATCCTTATATGGGTTTAAGAAATATGCTGTACTGTTTTTGCGTTTCAAACCGGCGATGTGAGTATTTATTATTAGTTAGCGTGAGTACACCCTAATGCTTTTCATCTAAATTTTGCAGGCAAATTGTGAAATAAATGTAAAAAATATTTGCCATTGGCGAATTCAAGTTGCTAATGCAACAGTAGAATTAAAAACCTCCTGAGGTGTTAAATAATCCAAACATTTTCTGGGTCTGTTATTAAGCCAAGTTTCTAC
>WRNH01000040.1 GCA_009776745.1 Endomicrobiia bacterium
GTGAAAATTCTTGTGGCGGACAATTCGCAGATCACGCGGGAATATTTTAAAGAAGCGGCTTTACAGCTTAATATCAAGTGCGATACGGCGGAAAGCGCCAAGGAAGCCTTAAAAAAAATAGAACAAAACGGAGCATACGACATTTATTTTATCGACTGGGATATGCCGGCAATGAGCGGAGCGGAACTTGCGGGAAAAATTAAAAATTCCGACGGCGGTTCGGAAGTTATTGTTATGAAATCTTCATCGGATTGGGACATGATCGAATCCGAAGCAAAGAATCTGCAGATAGACAAATTTTTGTCAAAACCGCTTTTCCATTCGGACATTGTTGATACCATAAACGAGCATATCCGCACTAAAAACTCAGTTGAAGAAGCGGAAACAAAAAAACCGGAACATCCAATGCTTAAAGATTACAGGATGCTGCTTGTTGACGACATTGCGATCAACAGAGAAATCGTTATGGCAATACTTAAGCCCACGCAAATAGAAATAGACTGCGCTGAAAACGGATTGGAAGCTCTCAATATTTTCAGCTCATCGCCCGAAAAATACGATATAATTTTCATGGACATACAGATGCCGGAAATGGACGGATACAAAGCGACGCAAAGCATAAGAGAAATCGGAAGCGAAAAAGCAAAAAGCATACCTATTATAGCCATAACGGCAAACGCATACGTCAAAGATATCCAAAAAGCGCATGAAAACGGCATGAATGATCATTTGGCAAAACCCATTGATATAAGCGAAGTAATAAAAATATTGAATAAGTATCTCAAAAAGGCGGAAGAATAGGGTGTGTCGACACACCCTAGAGGTTCGGCAAATCAATAAAAATTCGTCGGATTATAAGACAATGGATTTTGACTGAAGAGTTTCGCTGAAAGTATTGTATCCCAGCATGTCAGTTATTTCTTGTTCTATCTGGCTGCAGATTTCTCTTGCGGTTTCATGTATTTCCAAATATATTGAATCTATTTTTTTCATCTCGTCTTCTTTGTCTATTTCTCCGTGTTTCGCCGCCGCATCATTTAAATACATATGATATTCCGCCAGTTTTAACTGTTTTTCAACCAATGCCAATATCTTGTTCTTTACGGCAAGAGAAGAATATATCCTATGCATGTCAGTTTTATTTAAAAATTTACTTATTTTATCATTCCATATATCCGCATTTTTTTTAAACAATTCGGTTGTTTTGTTTTCTTTGGATTTGTCATAGCAATTTTCGACGATTTGCTTGAGGTTTTTTACAAAATCTCTTGAATCTTCGTCAAGATTTATTAATTCTTTGTCAATGAATTCATAAGCTTTGATTTTTTTCTCTATTAAAAAAACAGTCTGGTACTTTTTCATCTCCATTTTTTGCACAAATAACGGCGACACTACAGCCATAAGCAATGCCAGCAAAGTAATTGACCTGTCTATATTTTTCTTTCCGAAATAATATAATACCGCCCATATAAAAACAAATATTATTAAAAAGTATATGGCTTCAAGCAAGTTTGTAGTCATACACGCGAAAATAAAAGCGCCTATGAGGACTGCGAATACCGCGATATTCCTTATTGCGGAAGGTTTATCTTTGATAAATTGAATGATTTCTTTAAATATTTTTTTCATATCATGATCATCTATACTATAAATCCTATTAGCGGTAAATGCAACAGAGTTTTTGCCGGCTGATTTAAATCTCGGCTATCAGCAGAGTTTCTCCTCTTATATTTCCGTCAATTGGCCTTACAATGCGGAATTTATAGCCAAGTTTCCACGATTCAATTAAAGGTTTAATATTAAAAAAATCATCGGCAGTGTGATAAATGAGGAGTTGACATTATGTCAATTCCTCCCCTTGACATGAATTTAATGTTAGTATTATCTTAATAATGAAAAAAAGCCTTGGCCAATTATAAAGATGTTAAAAATTTTAAATCGGGGGAACATATAACGGAATGACTGTTTTTTTCGCCCGTGTAACTTTTAGTTAAACATTCTCTCTTTTGTTCTTTTAAAATTTCAAGCAGCATATACAGCGTTTCTTTTTCTCCCTCTCTTTCCGTATCGTCAATAAGTATACAAAACCTTTCGGGCAAACCGGCTTTTACAAAATCAAGTATTTGCGGACGTGAATATCTTTTTTGCCCGAATGGCCCGTCGACTAAAATAAAATCAAATTTTTGTTTGCAAAGATCTTTTAAACCCGCATAAGTTAATGTTTCCGCGCCGTTAATTTCAGCTTTTGCGCTGTCATGCGCTTCAATGTTTATTTTATATCCAAAAACTTCGTTTTCAAAAAACTCTATCCATTGCCTGTCATGCTCTACCGTTACGGCTTTGGCATTATTATCGCCAAAAACAACGTATTGATGCACAAGTTTTGAACTTTGCCCAAGCCCGAATTCCAAAATATTTTGCGGTTTCATATCGTTGAGTATGCGGAAAACCGTATATAAACCGAGATTATCCATTGCCCAGCCACCGGCCGTAAAATTTTGTTTTTTCAGCCATTTGCTGCCTGAAATCGTAGATTGAAATTTTTGCGCATTAGCCGAGCCGTAAACGTGCTTGTTAATATCTTTAAAAAAGTCAGTTGTATTTTTATCCAGCAGCGATAATCTATCATTCAATGCCGCAATTTGTGTTTGCTGTTGTTCCAGCATTTCAATGTTTTTAAGGGTATTATCGTTATATTTCTTGTCCAAAAGCGATAATTTATCATTCAATGCCGCAATTTGCGTTTGCTGCTGCTCCAACTGCGTAATAAGAATTTTGTGTTTGTTTTTAATTTTTGCGCGGATAAACAAAAACTTGAACACTTTATAATCGCCGTCATTATAAACATTGATCAAATTTTTAAAAAATTTTTTCATTTTATCCCTCTTGTCGTTTCTGATTTTTATTTTCAATCCAAAAATTCTTACAACTTTACACGAGTTTTCCTTTCTAACGCTGAATATATGTTGATACCACGGCAGAGACATGTCTATACGTCTCTTTAATTGTTTGAACTGTTTTCCGGATAATTCCTTTTTTAACATATGCACGAAATCTTTTCTTGCTTCCAAACGCATTGTGTTATAAGCATACAATACGGATTCAAGCACTTTTTTATCATATGAAGCTTTTATCAATTCAAAAATTCCTTTTTGCCGTAATACGGATTTCACGTCTTTGTATATTTCCAAAATAAATTTCATATTTTTGTTTTCTTTTCTCAGCGCAGTTGTTGAATCGGAATGGTTATATATGTAATGAACGAACTTTTTATCTATAAACGTTATTTTTTGCGCAAGCGCAGTTAAAACAACCGCAAAATAAATGTCGTTTGAAAATTTAACTGTTTGAAATTTTATCCCGGAATCTATTACAAAATCTTTTCGGAAAAGTTTGTTCCAAACTACCGGAGAGGAAATATTCAAAATTCTATCCGGAATATGTTTGTATGAGAATACGTCGGAACCGCCTATGCCGGCCTTGATGGTTGTAATATACAGATATCGTGTGTTTTGCAATTGCCCCTTTTCATAGACATATGCGTCGCACAAACAAATATCGGCGCCAAACTTGTCACATCTGGCGAACATTTCCTCAAGCATTAAAGGTTCAAAGTGATCGTCGGAATCCAAAAAAGAAAGATATTCTCCTTTGGCATGGGCAAGGCCGTTGTTTCTTGCGGCTCCGGCGCCTTGATTTTCCTGCTCTACAATCAAAATCCTGCTGTCTCTTTCGGCGTATTCTTTCAATATTTTAAGCGAATTGTCGGTCGAACCGTCGTTTACGCAGATTATTTCAATATCTTTAAGCGTTTGGTTAATAACGCTGTCAAGACACTGTTTCAAATGTTTTTCAGCATTATATACCGGTATTATTACGGATATTTTTATCATTTCAAGCATTTTTTTCTGAAAATCCGTCAAATGATTATGGTCTGATGCGCGAAATACCGGCTCGCGCGAAAACAGCAGATCTTCACGGCGGCAAACCGTTTCCGAATCCGTTATATGTTTTGACGCTTGAGGAGCGTAAATATTCGGTTTTGCCGACGCTGAATTTTTCAATTCAATTTTACATGATTTTTCATTTTGCGCGATCGGCAATTCCGCATTATCCAAAAAAAGACTTGCTCCGTATATGGAAATCAGGCGGGCCGGCGCCCCAAGATTTGTCTTTATGTTTTCAGAGATTATCTTTTTTGTGTCATTGATCAAACCTGAAAGATATTTTTCATCATACGCTTTCCAAATCTCGTCATGCAGCTGAAATCCTCTGTCAAACAAAAATTTCATCTGCTTTATAACGTTTGTCATCGACGGCAGCGGCCGTTTATTAAGATTGGCGCAAGGTTTGATTTGCCGCAACCGCGCTTCATTTTGATTTCCGGCATAGGCATACGGATGCCATGTTTTTTCCGCAAACGGAAAATACAATAATTCCGGCTCGGATTTTTCAATAAGTTTGAAAGCCGTCTGTCCGCCGACTCGCAGTTCCGGCGCTTGTATCATTGACAATCTGTGCAGCCACGGATTAAATCCTATGCTAAAACCGCTGCGGTTATTGAGACCCGCGTGAAATTGCGGCATACGCGTCCGCGCAAAGTCAAGATCATATGAATAGAAATCTTCATAAGTTTCAAAATTCCGTTTTAATTTATAATACAACGCAGAATAAATATTTTCCGACAGCACTCCTTTCTTGATTTTATCGCTTATTAAAAATTCTCTGTCGCCGGAGTCCATTATTTTATTCGGTTTATTTTTTTCTAATAATTTGTGCAATGATAAATATCCGCGAAAAACTTCGTTTGCCGCGCCGCCTGCGGTCATTTGGTACGCATCGCTTTTCGGTTTTGATTGAGCCGGACTTAACAATATTTGAGTTGCTGCCCAATTTTCACGGAATTCGCGCATACCGCTTTGTCTGTATGCAGCGCGCAGAGCATTGTCAAATGATTGCTCAATGACAGCATCCTGATTTTCATTATCGGCAACAACAACTTCATTATGTTCCAATTTCAACCCGTAATAATCTGCGATCTGCTTTGCAATAACAACGTCAGGATGGTCGCCATAGCCTCTCACGCTAAACTGAATATTTTTATGGATCCCCGCCTCTATCGCTAAGGCAAGCGTCACGCGCGAATCATATCCTCCTGTGACAGTTCCTCTTTGTATATTTCCTTTAGACAAAAGGTTCACGCAGGTTTGGCGGGTTTTTTCAAATTGCAAATCCCATTCCTCCTGCGGCATCGGATAATACATTTTATCGATCAGAGAATAAAAAGAAACTGCGTTTTCTTTATCGATCAAAATACCGGCATTTTGCGGAACCAAAAATATATTATGGAATGATGTGCTAAGGTCCTGAGTTGCCCCTATAAGCACTATTTGCGCCAAAGCTGCGGCGTTTTTATGCGATTTATAATTTTCACCGTACACAGCCTGCGCGCAAAGAGCGGGATTATTGCCGATCGCCGTCAAATCCGCGCCAAAACCGATAAACAAAGGCTCACAGCCCAGCACGTCGCGGTGAACGTGAGATAAATCCGTTTCCTGCAGCTCGCCGTAAACATAGCGGCCAAAAACGTCGGAATGGTCGGCATTGTTTCCAAGTATCGGAGACAACTTGCGAATGTCATTTATACACTCGTCTTGAAAAATCATTCCGTCAAAAAACCGGATCGCTTCGCCTGCGGCAATATGCTTTTGCAAATCATTATCCGTACAAAACAGGGCGAACCTGTCGCGCCGTTCGGACAAAGTCCATTGGGCGGTTTTATATTCAAACGTAACCCCTTCAATTTTGCAATTTATAAATCGCGATAAACTGCCGTCGGATAACGGCCTCTTATGCTTTGAAACGATAATCAAAAAATCAAACATTTTTTATACCCCCGCTTATTAGGGTGTGTTGGCACATATTACGCGCATGCGCGTAATATGTGCCAACACACCCTAATCCTAATATAATTTTAGTAACTCGGCATTGACTTTAATAACCGCTTTAATTTGGCTTTGGCGAATCCCCCGTTTTAATATCCTGATCCATTCGTTAAAATTTAAAGAATTGGAAACGGTTGATTTATTGTTTTCAGATTTTGGCATTTGAAACTCCGTATTGTTTTTTTAAATCCTCCATTTGATTTTTCAGATTCTCCATATCTTTATTTAAAGAAGATAATTTGCCGTTCAAAATCGCAATATGGTTTTGCTGCTGCGTGATCGCGTTAAGCAAAATCTTATGTTTATTTTTAACTTTTACGCAGATAAACAAAAACGCAAACACTTTATAATCGCCGTCATTATAAACATTGATCAAATTTTTAAAAAACTTTTTCATTTTATCCCTCTTGTCGTTTCTGATTTTTATTTTTAAACCTAAAACCCTAAATACTTTATGGTTTGGCTCCTTGTATTCGCCGTACAGCCATTTCAGCGTTAAGAGAGACTTGATTTTTTGGATTTTATATTCCGATTCTATCTTTTTTAAAAGTTCCGGATATTTTTCAAACAGTTTTTTTAATTGTTCATCGTTTCTTCCCTGTAAAATGTTTTCGCGCCAAAGCGCAGTATCATCCGTACCTTTTATGGTATTTTGTTTAAAATCGTTATTTTTAATTATATTTATTTTGACATTATTAAACGCGCACATAGCCCAAAACCAAATATCGTCGCCGTACGGACACAAATTCATAAATAATTCTTTATTGGCAATGTCTTTATAAAAAACGTTAGGAGGATACAAGACTCCGCCTACTCCCGTAAAAAAATTGAGAAATGACGGTCTCACATTGGAAACGCATTGTCTCCATTTTTGATAAGGTGAAATCCGGCCTTTTTCAAAAGTTATCAAATGCGCTCTGCGGCAATGAACCATTTGAGGATTTTTCAAATATGCCAGATATAACTTTTCGAGCCAGCTTTTTGAGTATATATTATCGTCATCGGCAGTAACTATAATGCTGTCCGGATATTCTTTAAGCGACGGAATTAATTTTTTATACGATTTTATATCCTCGCACCAGGAAATGGTCAAACCTTTTTGCGTTAAATCAGTCAGTTCTTCGGGCAAATCCGCTTCTTTATTCGGGAATTGTTCTTGGGCAAGCCACAAAATCACTTTATCGGCTTTTTTCGTTTGGCTTAACAATGATTTAACAGCCATATGGACAGTGGCAATCCTTGCAGGATATGAAGTTAAAGAAACAATTAATTCCCTGTATTGTAATTCGGCAAATTTCCTGAATTGCAAGTCCGGAAAATACTTCTCTATTTTGGCTAAAAATTCTTTTCTTAGTTCATTGTTAAAATCACGGTAATTATATCCAAAATCCAAATGCATTCTTTCATATGTTATTTTATTCCATTGGCAAGGCAAACCCAGTTCCGACAATTGCGACAATATGTTTTTGTAAATATCCGTAATGTATAAATCTTTTACATCCCTTGAAATTACGGAAGAATCAATCCTTTTCCTGTAAAAATACGTGCACTGCATCGTGCAAACGATAATCTTTGCAGCTGCTACGGCAATAATATTGAAAATAGTATCCTCGCCAATGCACTTAGACGGCGAAAAAGCGATTTTGTTTTTTTCTATAAGCTCTTTCTTATAAATTTTATTCCAAACTACGCCGCTTTTGATCGCCAAATTTTTCTTTTCGTTTATGGTTTTTAAAACTGCGGGTTTATCAAATCCCATATCTTTATTGTTACCTGCATAGGCATTTCCAAATAATACTGCATTTCCCGTGGCCGCGATATCAGCGTTTTTTGTTTTTGCCGCGTCGTATAAAACTTGGCAAAAATCGACTGATATCCGATCATCGGAATCGACAAAACCTATATATTCTCCTTTAGCTATTGCCAATCCGTTATTTCTTGCCGTTCCCTGCCCGCTGTTTTTTTGGTCCAGCACGATAATTCTTTTGTCTTTTGCTGCATATTCTCTTAAAATTTCAAGAGACGCGTCCGTTGAACCGTCATTAATACAAATTATTTCAATTTCCCCGAGCGTTTGATTGACGACGCTGTCAAGGCATTGTCTTAAATATTTTTCAACGTTATAGACCGGTATGATAACCGATATTTTGGTTGCGTTTTTCAAAAATTCCAAATAAAATTTTTCCGGCAAAACAGTCTTGACATTATCCCGAAAAGCCTGTCTGTTTTCTAAAGAAACGAATTGATATTCCCATGAAAAATAACTTATGCCTCTTCTAAAAAAACTTTCTTTCAAAACATTATTTTCGGAAAATATTTCGGACAAATCGTCCTTAATCTTGCTATAGGCTTTATACGGGCAGTTCCAATTTTTGCCTCTGCTGCCGGAGATAGACGTTTTTTGATTTTGGCGCCAGGTTATCAGCGGAGCGTTTACATAAACGATTTTTTCCGCTTTTATTGCAGAGCACCATGCAAAATACACGTCATTGCAGGTTTCTAAATCCATAAACCGGATATCATTGTCCCGTATAAACGCAAGCCTGAAAAATTTATCCCAAATAGTGGCGGTAACAATATTGAATATATCCGCGCTGGTATTTTTATGGGAAAACACAGCCCCCTCTTGCATTTTATTAAAAGGATTATGTATGGAAATTTTTTGCGCCGCCGTATCAAACTTTTTGCGCGGAAACATTGCGATATCGGCTTTTGCGGAGGATGTTTTTTCATACAAAATTTCCAAAGCGTTCAGTTCTATAAAATCGTCCCCGTCTAAAAAATAAACATATTGCCCTTTTGCGGCATTTAAACCGTTATTTCTTGCGGCTCCGGCGCCTTGATTTTTCTGATCGATAATTTTTATCCGGCTGTCTTCTTTTTCATATTCTTTTAAAATTTCAAGCGAGCCGTCGGCTGAGCCGTCGTTTACGCAGATTATTTCAATGTCCTTAAACGTTTGATTAATAACGCTGTCAAGACATTGCTTCAGATATTTTTCTGCGTTATATACCGGTATTATTACGGATACTTTTATCATTTCAAGCAATTGTTTCTGGAAATCCGTCAAATGATTATGATCGGACGCGCGAAATACCGGCTCGCGCGAAAACAGCAGATCTCCGCGGAGACAAATCGTTTCCGCATCCGTTATATGGGTTGACGCAGGGGGAGTATAAATATTTGACATTATTGGATTTTTTAATTCAAGCCTGCACGAATTTTCATTTTGCGCGACCGGCAATTCCTTATTATCCAAAAAAAGACTTGTTCCGTATATGGAAATCAGACGGGCCGGCGCCCAAAGATTTGTCATTATGTTTTCGGAAATTACTTTTTTTGCGTCATTAATCAAGCCGGAAAGATATTTTTCGTCATACACTTTCCAAATTTCGTCATGCAGCTGAAATCCTCTGTCAAACAGAAATTTCATCTGATTTATAACATTCATCATCGACGGCAGAGGCCGTTTATTAAGATTTGCGCAAGGTTTGATTTGCCGCAGCCGCGCTTCATTTTTATTTCCGGCATAGGCATACGGATGCCATGTTTTTTCCGCAAACGGAAAATACAATAATTCCGGCATGGATTTTTCAATAAGCTTGAAAACAATCTGCCCGCCGGCGCGCAGTTCCGGCGCCTGTATCATTGACAATCTGTGCAGCCACGGGTTAAATCCTATGCTAAAGTCGCTGCGGTTATTGAGACCCGCGTGAAATTGCGGTATACGCGTCCGCATAAGATTAAGATCATATGAATACAGATCTTCATAACTTTCAAAATGACGTTTTAATTTATAATACAGCGCGGCATAGATATCTTCCGACAATATCCCTTTTTTGATTTTATCGTTTATTAAGAATTCTCTGTCACCGGAATTCATTACTTTATTCGGTTTATTTTTTTGTAATAATCTATGCAATGAAAAATATCCGCGAAAGGTTTCGACTGCCGCGCCGTTTGCGGACATTTGATATGCATCGTTCGGTTTTGGCTGAACGCCTTCAACGAAGAAAGCATTTTTATATGTTTTGCTTTTTTGAGTTACCGCCCAATTTTCAAAGAATTCGCGCATGCCGCTGTAGTTGTATGAAGCGCGCAGCGCATTGTTAAATGACTGCTCAATAAAAGCATCCTGATTTTCATTGCCGGCAACAATAGCTTCATGATGTTCCAATTGCAGTCCGTAATAATCTGTGATCTGCTTTGCAATGACGACATCGGGATGGTCGCCGTAACCTCTAACGTTGAACTGAATATTTTTATGGACCCCGGCCTCTATCGCTAAGGCAAGCGTCGCGCGCGAATCATATCCTCCGGTAATACTTCCTTTTTGTATATTTCCTTTAGACAAAAGTTTCACGCAGGTTTGGCGGGTTTTTTCAAATTGCAAGTCCCACTCTTCCTGAGACATCGGATAATACATTTTGTCGACCAGAGAATAAAAAGAAACTTTGTTTTCTTTATCGATCAAAATGCCGGCATTTTGCGGAACAAAAAAAACGTCGTGAAACGACGTGCTAAGGTCTTGAGTTGCCCCCATAAGCCCTATTTGCACCAATGCCGCGGCATTTTTATGCGATTTATAATTTTTGCCGTGCGCAGCCTGCGCGCAAAGAGTCGGATTATTGCTGATCGCCGTCACATCCGCGCCAAAACCGATAACCAAAGACGCGTAGCCCAGCACGTCGCGATGAATGTGCGATAAATCCGTTTCCTGCAGCTCTCCGTAAACATAGCGTCCGAAAACGTCGGAATGGTCGGCATTGTTTCCAAGTATTGAAGACAGCTTGCGAATGTCGTTTATACACTCGTCTTGAAAAATCATCCCGTCAAAAAACCGTATTGATTCGCCTGCGGCAACATGCTTTTGCGGCGCATCATTTGTACAAAACAAAGCGAACCTGTCGCGCCGTTCGGACAAAATCCATTGGGCGGTTTTATACTCAAACGCAACCCCGTCAATTTTACAATTTATAAATTGCGATAAACTGCCGTCGGATAACGGCCTCTTATGCTTTGAAACTACAATCAAAAAATCAAACATTTTTTATAACCTTCTTATTAGAGTGTGTTCATATTTCAGTCTTAATCTACAAAAAGACCTTAAATACTTTAACGCCCTTCTCTCTCCACAAGTTGTCGGCTTGATTATGAAACCTAATTCCGGATTTAACTTTTACTTTTAAAACTCCGGCGCAATATTGGGCGTTTGCGCGCTATATACGCCAAACAGGCACAATGGTTACGTTTTTCTTAGGAACGGGCATTATATCGGGACTCAGGCAAATGATAGGCCTTTGCCTATAGGTTTCTTTAAGCCGTCGAGGATACTAAAGTTTGCGCAATCATTGCTATCCGGCAAAGTCGTTTTTTTGATTTCTACGGGATATAAAGTCATATTTTTTTCTAAAATCAAATCAATTTCTTTTTTGTTTGAATCCCTGTAGAAATATAATTTTCGTGTATCTTTTCCGTTGTGCCAGAATCCTTTTAGTATTTCACAAATTGCGTAAGTTTCAATCATTGCACCGTTTAGCATGACAATGTAATATTAGCATAAATACGCCCAATATAATACCGAGGGTTTCTGTCTAAACAATGAACCTCCGCGCGGCACCCGAATGTCTAAATCGGGGGAGGGAATGACGACCAAGCGGTTTCCCGCGGCAAGTCTACGGAGTATATTTCCATAATAAAATAACACAAACCTGCGCAAATACTATTATCGCAAACAGAATAAGAGGTTTTTTCCTAAATAAACTCATTAAGCTATATGCCTTCATCACTGGATGACATAATTTTATTTAAAAGTTTTCGGGTGGCGGATGTCTTTTCCGTGGACCATAAAAATTACGTCTTCACTGATATTGGTCGCGTGGTCGCCGATTCTTTCAATGCTTCTTGCCACCATAATCAAATCAACCGCACGCTGTATGGTCTGTGGGTCGTTTGATTCGGTCATATAAACTTTTAAGTCTTTAAAAACAATATCTCTCAAGTCGTCAACTTCATCGTCTTTTTCAAGAACGGTATTGGCAAGCTCCACATCGTTGGTATTGAACGCTTTTATGCTGTCCGCGACCATCTGCTGCACAATATTTGCCATTTTAGGAATATCAATCAGCGGTTTTAATTCCGGATAAGCTATCAGATCAAGAGCGATTTCTGAAATATTTACCGCCTCGTCCGCCATTCTTTCCAGGTCGCTGTTAATTCTCATCGCGGAAGTTATAAACCTTAAATCTGCCCCGACGGGCTGGTTCAAAGCTATAAGTTTAAGACATTTGTCATCGACAACTATTTCCTGGACATTCACTTCTTTTTCATGCGCAAACACCGTTTCCGAAAGCTTTAGATCTCTTGAAACAAGCCCGTCGATAGTAGCTTTCAGCATTTGCTGCACCAAGCCGGCCATTTCCACCAAACGGCTTTTTAAATCATTCATTTCCATATCAAAATGACGCATAAGTTTCCTCCGGAAACAGATAAAAGGTAATAGGTAATAGGTAAAAGGTTATTTACCGAAAATTAAAATTTACCTGTTTATCTTTTCAAATTTTTAAAAGCAGCATCACACAAACATCTAATCCTCAAAGCAAATTAGCCACTATTCTTTCAATCATAAACCTTTTACCTTTTACCTATTACCTGTTACCTTTTACCTGCCGTTAAATTATCCGAATCGCCCGCTGACATAATCGTCCGTCTGTTTTTTTGACGGATTTGTAAATATTTTTTCAGTTTTATCAAACTCTATCAAATCTCCGAGCAGCATGAACGCCGTGTCTTCGGAAACTCTTGCCGCCTGCTGCATATTATGAGTTACTATGACAATAGTATACTTTTCTTTAAGCTGCATCATCAGCTCTTCAATTCTTTGGGTAGCCATGGGATCTAAAGACGAACAAGGTTCGTCCAAAAGGATAATCTGCGGTTTTACGGCTATAACTCTTGCTATGCACAGCCTTTGCTGCTGCTCCAAAGTGAGTTCAAGAGCCGATTTTTTCAATTTGTGCTTTATGCTGTCCCAAAGCAAAACGGATTTAAGGCTTTGTTCAACGGTTTCGTCAATGACGCTTTTTTTAGACTCTATTCTGTTGACTCTCAGCCCAAACGCCACATTTTCATAAATTGAAATCGGAAAAGGATTGGGACGCTGGAAAACCATTCCGACATTTCTGCGTAAAACTTCGACATCGGTCCTGCTGTCGTAAACGTTTTTTCCGGATATAAGTATATCGCCTTCCGTGCGCACTCCTTCGATCGTGT
Organism: Endomicrobiia bacterium; assembly: GCA_009776745.1. Classification (GTDB taxonomy): domain Bacteria; phylum Elusimicrobiota; class Endomicrobiia; order Endomicrobiales; family Endomicrobiaceae; genus Endomicrobium_B. The sequence goes on from WRNH01000040.1 coordinate 13,218, forward strand.
CGTTGATCCTGTTGAGCGCGCGCAGCAGCGTAGACTTACCGCAGCCGGAAGGGCCGATCATCGCGGTGATCCTTTTCTCCTCGATTTTCATATTTATGTCTTTGAGCGCACGAAAATCCGTATACCAAAGATTAAAATTTTTTATTTCTATTTTTGCCATTATGCCTCAATTAATCTCTACCTACCCTTTTGTCATTCCCGTGAAAACGAGAATCCATTTTTCATGTTATCGCCAGTACAGGATTGACCCGCAATCTATTCCTTATGCCTTATAAAATTTTGCTCTTTAATTTCTTTTTCTATGTATTCTTTTAATTCTTTTTCTTTCGGCAAGGCTATCATATATTTTTTTACAAAGATGTTTTTATCTAACCCGGCTGTAGCATATTTTACTTGCGTTGCATCTTTGTCGGCACAAAGCAAAATTCCAATAGGAGCATTATCGCCTTTTGACATTTCTTCCGCTTTAAAATAATTTAGATACATATTTAACTGAGAGGCGTATTCGTGTTTGAATTTATCAATTTTCAGTTCAACTATAACGAGGCATTTTAAAATACGATGATAGAAAACCAAATCGGCGAAAAAATAATCATTCCCGATTAAAATTCTCTTTTGACGCGCTTCAAAACAAAAACCGCGTCCCATTTCTAACAGAAATTGTTGGATATGGTCAAGTATGGCTTGTTCTAAATCAGTTTCCGTAACGAGCGCCCGTTCGTTTAAACCGAGAAATTCTAAGGCTATCGGAGTATTTACAATATCCCTCGGTTTCAATTCAACTGAGTTAGAATTTGCCAAAGCCGAAAGCGCTTTTTTATTTTTAGACAATCCGCTTCTCTCATAATAAAGCGTATTTATTTGACGCTCAAGTTCTGCAACAGACCAGCAGCCTTTTATCGCTTCAATCTCATAGAATGCGCGTTTTGCAGGATTATCTATTTTCATAATCCACCGCAAATGCGTATAAGACAATTTATTTACCAGCATTTTACCCGACAATTTCAATTCGGCACTTGCCGAGTGCCGAATTACAGACGAGGTTTTGGCGCTTGATAAGTGCCGGATTGAGATGTCTGGCAAAAAGCTATGTATCTCGTCGGATATTTGAGGATATGTTATATAAAATTGCCTGAAATCCCTTAACCGCCTTTCTTCCAAACCTTTAATGCGTAATTGTTTTGATAATTTTTGCAATAATTTCTCGCCGTATTTTGCTCTGTCCTGCCCTTTCTGTTCAAATTCAACAATATAATAACCTATCAGCCAATTGCGTATAGTCAAAGCAGTGTTTATTGCGTGAACGGCTGACGCTTGTAATGCGTTTTGAATTGATTGTATTTGTTTTACGAGATAATTAAAATTCATAAATTCCTTTGAAAATTTTTTAATTAACAGGTTTTCGTGAAGCGAAAACTCATTCTCTTAACCCTGTCTTTATCCAAATCTTCCGGTAATATAATCTTCCGTCTGCTTCTGTTTCGGCGAAACGAACATCGTTCCGGTTTTGTCGATCTCAATGAGTTTTCCCATAAGAAAAAATGCGGTTCTGTCGCCTACTCTTGAAGCTTGTTTTACATTATTTGTCACAAGAACGATAGTATATTTTTCTTTCAGTTCCATCATAGACTCTTCGACTTTAGCCGTTGAAATCGGGTCAAGACCTGAGCACGGCTCGTCAAACAAAATAACTTCCGGATTTATTGCAAGAATTCTTGCAATGCACAATCTCTGCTGCTGTCCTCCGGACAATTTTATTCCGGAAGAATCAAGCCTGTCTTTAACTTCATCCCACAAAGAAGCGTCTTTCAAAGCCTGCTCTACTATAGCGTCCATCTCATTTTTTTTGGAAACAAGCCCCAGCCTTTTAGGCGCATAAATAATATTTTCATAAATCGTCATAGGAAGAGGAATTGGCATGGCAAAAAGCATTCCGACGCGTTTGCGCAGTTTTTCCATATTCATATTGAAAATATTATCGCCGTCAAGATATATATCGCCTTTTCTGGAATAATTCGTATTGAAGTCATTCATCCTGTTAAGGGTTCTCAGGAATGTAGTTTTACCGCTGTTTGCCGGACCAATAATAGTCAATATCTCGTTTTTGACAACATTGATATTCAATGATTCCAAAACGCATTGCCCGCCATAAAAACAGCTTAAATTTTCAACTTTTATTTTGTCCATTTTTTCCCTGTAAAAACCCTGGATTGCTTCGTCGTCACTACGTTCCTCATCAGAGGTCTTTTCACCTTTTACCTTTTACCTATTACCTTTTATCTGCCGTCATCACCACTTCCGGTGTTTCCTAAAATATATTCTCGCGATTATCGCGATTAAACTCATTGACAAAACCATCATAAGCAAAACCAAAGCCGTACCGAAAATTATGTTTTTGGGCATATTCGGTATCTGGGTCGAAATAATATACAAATGATACGGCAGGGCCATGACCTGATCAAAAGCGGATTTAGGAAGATTCGGAACATAAAAAGCCGCAGCCGTAAACATTATGGGAGCGGTTTCTCCGGAAATTCTGGCTATGCTTAAAATTGCGCCGGTTAAAATACCCGGCAGGGCGTTTGGCAAAACAACGTGTCTTATCGTCTGCCAGCGGCTTACGCCTAAAGACAAACTTGCTTCCCTGAAAGAATACGGCACGCTGTTTAATGCGCCGCGCGCCGTCGTAATAATTACGGGAAGCTCCATTATCGATAATGTTAAAGCGCCGGCAATAATAGAAACGCCAAGCTTTAAAAACATAACGAAAATTCCAAGCCCGAACAGCCCGTAAACTACCGAAGGCACGCCCGCAAGATTTACGATCGCAAGTTTAATTATTCTGGTAAGCAGATTATCTTTTGCATATTCGTTTAAATATATTGCCGCGCACACGCCTATGGGCAAAGTTACCGCAATTGCGCACATAACTATCGACAATGTGCCGATTATAGCCGGAAGAATTCCCCCGCCTCTCATGCCGTCTTTGGGCATAGAAGTCAAAAATTCCCAGGTTATCGCCGAAGCTCCGTTTTTAATTATGATAAAAATAATAACGGATACGGGAATAATGGCAAGTATAGTCGCCGCAAAAAGCAGCGAATAAGAAAGCTTTTGAGATAATTTAGGACTTAGTTTAAACATTTTTGACACCAATGAACAGATAATAGATAATAGAGAATAGATACAGCCAAATGAACCAATAACACGCTTGCTTTTTTATCTCTTCTCTATTCTCTTTTCTCTGTCGTTAATTATTTTTTACTTTTCCCCAAAAACAAGTCCGCCACAAAATTTACGATAAACGTTATAATAAAAAGCACAAGTCCTATGGCAAACAATGCTCTGTAATGCATGCCGCCTCTTACGGTTTCTCCCATTTCCGCGGCGATCGTGGCAGTCATGGTTCTTACGGGCTCAAATATGGAATGCGGTATATGGGCGGCATTTCCGGTTATCATCATAACCGCCATAGTTTCGCCGACAACGCGCCCGATTCCAAGCATTATCGCGGCGATAATTCCCGGCATGGCGGCTTTCAAAACTATGCGGCGAAGCGTCTGCCATTTTGTCGCGCCAAGCGCCAGCGCGCCTTCCTTATACGACCATGGAACCGAACGTATAGCGTCTTCGGATATTGTGACTATCGTCGGCATTGCCATAAAAGCAAGCATTATAGAACCTGAAAAAGCCGTAAGGCCGGTGGGAATGTCAAAAATACTTCTTACCAGCGGAACGAGAGTGACCATACCGACAAAACCTATTACTACGCTTGGGACCGCGGCCATAAGCTCGACGAAAGATTTTAAAACGTCGCGCACGCCTTTCGGCGCTATTTCCGAGATATACAATGCCGCCATAACTCCTATGGGAACGGCAATCGCGCATGCTCCGACGGTCACAAAAACGGAACCGACTATCAGCGAAAGAATTCCAAACTGCGCGGGATCCGAAGTCGGATACCAGAATTTTCCGGCGACAAATTTTATTATTCCGAAATCTTTAAAAAAAGCAAAGCCTTCTTTTAAAAGAAAACCGAAAATAAGCACGACAAAAACTACGGACAAAATGCCGCAGATAAAAATTATTTTTTCTATGATCCCGTCAATGATTTTACGTTTCATAAACAACCTTTAACGGCAGTGAAGGGGCAAAGCCCCGCACAACAACTACTCACTGCCTTGATTAATCGGCACAAAATCCGTTTCCAGAACAATTTTCTGTCCTTCTTCGGATAAAGCGTAATCTATAAACATTTTAATAAGATTGAGAGGCTGTCCGTTGGTATAAAGATAAAGCGGCCTTGAAATCGGATACTGTCCGGACATAACGTTTTCGGAATTCGGATATATATACGGACTATCGCCGTCTATGGCAACCGAGACCGCTTTAACCCTGTCATTTACAAAACCCATACCGACATATCCCAGCGCGTTCGGATTTTGATAAACCTCGTCGTATATAGCCTGCGACGAAGGCATAAGCAAAGCGCGGGGCGCAAATTCTTCTTTTGATTTTTTATCATCATGTCTTAAAACGTGCTCTTTAAAAAACATATGCGTGCCGGAATTGCTTTCACGGGAAAGAATGACTATTTTTCTGTCTTCACCGCCGACTTCTTTCCAATTTGTAATTTTTGCCATAAAAATATCCCGCAGCTGTTCAAGAGTCAATTTGTCCACGGGATTGTTTTTATTTATCAGTATAGCCAAACCGTCAAGGCCCACCATATGTTCTACCGGATTTACATTTTTACTTTCAGCCATTGCTTTTTCTTTTTCTTCTATCTCTCTTGAAGACATCGCTATATCGCAAGTTCCGTTTATCAAAGCCGCAAACCCCGTGCCCGACCCTCCGCCCGTAACGCCTATATTAAACAAAGGATTCATTTCGGCAAATCTCTCTGCCCAAACCTGAATGAGATTGACTATGGTATCAGACCCCTTTATTTGTATAGACGCAGTATACCCCCCGCCTTTTCCGTCAGGGCGGAAACATGAAGACAATGATATGACGGCAGCAAACAAGATTAGTAATATTTTTATGTGGTTCATGCAATTCAATTAATAGAGAATAGATAAAAGATAATAGATACGACAACTGCATAGGAAAAACTGCCATTAAAGCCATTGCCGTTTATCTATTCTCTATTAACTATTCTCTGCCTTTTTCACTCCCATTCAATAGTCGCCGGCGGTTTATTCGAAATATCGTAAACAACCCTGTTTGCGCCTTTTACTTCATTTATAATTCTCGAAGATATTCTGTTGAGCAAATCGTACGGCAGTTTTACCCATTGCGCCGTCATTGCGTCTTGCGAATGTACGGCTCTTAAAACTATTACGTGCTCGTAGCTTCTGGCGTCATTTTTTATACCGACAGTTTTAACGGGAAGAATTATGGCAAAAGACTGCCAGATTTTTTCATAAAGACCGGCTTTTCTTATTTCCTGCGTGACGATATGGTCGGCTTCTTTTAAAATTCTTAACTTTTCTTCCGTTATATCCCCTATGCAGCGCACGGCAAGCCCGGGACCCGGCAAAGGCTGTCTTCTTATGATCTCGTCCGGAAGTCCCAGCTCTCTGCCTAAAACGCGCACTTCATCTTTAAACAAAAATTTTAAAGGCTCAACGAGTTTCAATTTCATTTTTTCCGGCAAACCGCNGACATTGTGATGGCTTTTTATCGGCTGTTTCGCGCCTTTTGCAATAACGCTTTCTATGATATCCGGATAAATCGTGCCCTGCAAAAGGAAATTTATGCCTTTAATTTTTTTTGCTTCCCTGTCAAAAACTTCTATAAAAGTATGCCCGATAATTTTTCTTTTTTGTTCCGGATCGGTTATGCCTTTAAGCTTTCCGAGAAAAGTTTTTCGCGCGTCGATCATAATAAGATTTTTGCCGAATTTTTTACCGAATATCTTTTTTACTCTTTCGTTTTCTCCGAATTTTTGCAATCCGTGGTCCACATAAACGCACACAAGCCGTTTACCTATCGCTTTATGGACCATAACAGCAGCAACGGACGAATCAACGCCGCCCGAAAGCGCGCATAAAACTTTACCGCTGCCGACCTGCCCTTTAATTCTGTTGATTTCACCGGCAATATAAGATTTCATAGTCCAGCTGCGCTTTAATCCGCATGTACCGAATATAAAATTTTGAAGGTTTTTTTTGCCGCCTGAGGAATTTTTTACTTCCCGTTGAAATTTCGCGCCGCTTATAACCGGAACGCCAAGCTCCCGAACTTTCGGGTTTATACGGGAAACGTCTCCGGAAAGTATTATGCCTTTAAAATCTTTCAAATTTTCTATAGAAGACAAACTTTTATTACCCGGATAAATTTCGCAATAAACTTTTTCTTCTCTGACGTGCCTTGCAATAAGCTGCGTATCCGGCGAGCCAAAGTCCAAAACCAAAATCATATTTTCTCCCATGATAAGTTTGGAGTGTGAAGAGTGGAGTGTGGAGTTTTAGAAGCTGAGAGGAGCTCGGCTATTTTGTCTTTGTCGTTCGCCGTTAACTCCACTCTCCACCCTACAAACTCCACACTTTTATTATAACATCTCCCATTTAGATACACAGTAATATCCAGCCCCTAATACCCCATAATCCCAAACTTGACCCACAAAAAATCCTCAAAAACTTTAAAGTCTTTAAGGTCATTAAAGTCCTTAATGACCTTAATGTCATCAGCTGGCATCTGCTGCCATCACCTGGTTTTGCCTTTACTATGCGTCTATGCATCCGTACATTCGAGTATTATACTAAACTTTTGCAGAAGTTATGTTTTTTTGCGCTTGGTATTTTCCTTTTCTGTCGGCATACGATATTTCGCAAACTTCGCTTGCACCCAGAAAAAGCACCTGGGCTATGCCTTCATTGGCATAAACTTTTACCGGCAAAGAAGTCGTATTTGATATGGAAAGCGTCACAAAACCTTCCCACTCAGGTTCAAAAGGCGTGACATTTACAAAAATGCCGCATCTTGCATAGGTCGACTTTCCGAACGCAATTGTCACTATATCGCGCGGGATCCTGAAATATTCTATTGTCTTGCCTAAAACTATGGAATTGGGCGGGATAATTATATGATCTTTTACTTTTACGGTTTCAAACAGCCCTTCGGATGATTTTTTAGGGTCAATAATTATATCTTTGGAGGGTTTCATAACCATAAATTCATCAGACAAACGCATATCATAACCATAAGACGATGTCCCAAAAGAAATCACTTTCCTGATGTGGTCATGGGGACGGGGCAATTGACCACTAACAGACGAGT
>WRNH01000041.1 GCA_009776745.1 Endomicrobiia bacterium
TGCCAAACTCTAAATCATTGGCCGCGGTTATTGCCATTGTTCCATTACTTAACGCATAGCTTGATCCTGCGCTCATTGCTGCGCCAGTCGCTAATTCAAATACGCTTGTGTTTATATTGTGCGCGCCCGCAAACGTATTGCTTGTTACTATCGTATTTCCGCCTGTCTGCGTGAATACTCCCGTATATCCCGAACTGTTTCCGTTTATATTAAATGTCCCCGCGCTCTTTTCTATCAGCCCCTGTCCGCTTATTCCGCTGCTTATCGTTACCGTTCCGGCTCCGGTTATCATTATCGTTCCCTGCGCAGTATTATATATGTCATTTCCCTGCCCGCCTGCGCTGTTGCCCGTAAACAATATGCTCTTTCCGCTGTCTGCAGATAATTCTAAATGTCCGTCATTGTATATCGCTCCGCCGTTTCCGCTGCTTAGCGCTCTGTTCCCTATAAAAACTCCTTCGCCTTCTATTGTTAATGTCGAATTTGCATTATTGCGTATCGCTCCGCCGCCATTATTATTTGCCGTATTGCCGCTGAATATTATATTACTGCCCGTAAATGAAAGATTTGCATTATTAGTATTGTATATTGCTCCTCCGCCACTATTATTTGCCGTATTGCCGCTGAATGTTATATTACTGCCCGTAAATGAAAGATTTGCATTATTAGTATTGTATATTGCTCCGCCGTAATTTGCCGTATTTCCGCTGAATGTTACCGTGCTTGCCGTAAATGAAAGATTTGAATCATAATTGTATATTGCTCCTCCGTAATTTGCCGCCGTATTGCCGCTGAATGTTATATTACTTCCCGTAAATGAAAGATTTGAATCAGTATTGTATATCGCTCCGCCGTAATTTGCCGCATTGCTGCTGAATATTACCGTACTTCCCGTAAATGAAAGATTTGCATTATTAGTATTGTATATCGCTCCGCCTTGAGTCGCCGCCGTATTGCTGCTGAATATTATTGCGCTTTCCGTAAATAAAAGATTTGAATTACTAGCATTGTATATCGCTCCGCCGAGAGTCGCCGCAGTATTGCTGCTGAAGGTTACATTGCTGTCGGTAAATGTCATTGTTGATGAACTGCTATTAAATATCGCTCCGCCGATTGTTGCCGCCGTATTGCTGCTAAATATTATATCACTGTCGGCAAATGTCATTGTTGCACGGGAACTATTGGATATCGCTCCGCCGGAAGTTGCCGCCATATTGCCGCTGAATGCTACTGTGCTTGCCGTAAATGAAAGATTTGCATTATTGCCATTGGCTATCGCTCCGCCGAGAGTTGCTACCGTCGTATTGCTGCTGAATATTACATTGCTGTCTGCAAATGTCATTATCGCCGAATTACCATAATTGGATATCGCCGCTCCGGAATTACTCGTAGTATTGCTTATAAAAGACATTTCCCCGATTATATTTACTATCCCGCTATTGTTTATTGCTCCCCCATTCCCTTCGTTTCCGGTTCCGATTCTATAAAAGTTTTGAAATGTCAAATTTTCTATGTTTATTGTCTGCGTTGACGCTATTGTCAGCCCTTTGTTTAACAGTCCGTTTGAATCTATTACGTATACGTCGCCGTTATAGCCTGCTATCGTTATATTTGAATAAGCGGGAAATCCGAACGGGTCGTCGTCGCCTGTTGTTGCCGTTATATTATCATCCAAATATATCGTGTTGCCCGAAGTTACCGCTTTATACGCCGCTACAAAAGTATTCCACGGGCCTAAGTTATCTAATGTCAGAAGTCCCATATAACTGTATCCGCCTGTATAACTTCCCGGCTGCCATACTAAATTATAAATACTGCTCCCTGTTGCCACATCGTATATATTGCTGTCGGCAAATGTCCCGTTATTTGCGCTGCTTGAGTAAAAAATCGCCGTGCTGTTTTTTCCGTAACCAAGCGTTCCCGTAGATATATTATTGATATACAATAGACTGTTTGCCGCGTTTATCGTTATATCGTCAAAATACAGTATGCTTGTAAGCGAGCCTATAAAATCCACGTCCAATGTAAGCGCTCCCGCAGCTCCTATATTCATACTGCTTATTTTTGCAGACGTTGAAAAGTAAACATTCCCGCCGGTCAAATCAAATCTTCCCCCAAAATTTATATCCGCTCCGGACATAAAATGCATATCCCCTGTTCCGGTTTTGTTTATCCGGCCCATTCCGCTTATTCCGCTGCTTATTGTTACGGTTCCGGCTCCGGTTATTGTTATCGTTCCTTGCGCGGTATTATATATGTCATGCCCCTGTCCGCTTGCGCTGTTTCCGGTAAACAATATGTTCTTTCCGCCGTCTGCAGACAATTCTAAAAACCCTTCATTGTATATAGCTCCTCCGTTTCCGCTTACTGCTTTGTTGCCCGTAAACGTTCCTTCGCCTGCTATTATTATTGACGAATTTGTATCGTTATATATCGCTCCGCCGTCATTTGCCGTATTGCCGACGAATTTCACATCGCTGTCCGTAAAATCAATACTTCCGGTATCGGAATATATGGCCCCTCCGTAATCTAGCGCGATATTGCCGTCAAATATTATTTCGCCGTTTGTGAATGTTATTGTCGAATTATTCTCGTTGAATATCGCTCCGCCGGATTTGCTTGCGTTATTTTCGCTAAAGATTATATTGCCGTTAATAAATGTTATTTCCGCTTTATTTTCATTGTAAAACGCTCCGCCGTACTCTGCCGCATTGCCGTCAAATATTATCGTATCTCCCAAACTCATATTAAAACTTATGCTGCTTTCAAGACAGTTAAATATCGCTCCGCCGTAATAATCCGTAATGTTTCCGGTAAACTTTATATCTCCGTTTGTGAACGTTATTGCCGAATTATTCTCATTGTATATCGCTCCGCCGTGCTCTGCCGTATTGCCGTCAAATATTATACTGTCTGCCGAAAGCATATTAAAATTTATGCGCACGTGGTCGCCGCTAAATATCGCCCCGCCGTGAGAATCCGCGATGTTTCCGGTAAATATTATATCGCCGTTTGTGAATGTTACCGTTGAATAAAAACCGCTGTATATCGCTCCGCCGTGTTCTGCCGCATTTCCGTCAAATATTGCCGTTTGTCCGGAATTTATATCAAAATTTACATGTCCGTTATTGGAATTATTTATCGCTCCGCCGGACTTTGCCGTATTTTCGATAAACATTATATCGCCGTTTATGAATGTTATTGCCGAACTATTTTCATTATGTATCGCTCCGCCGTAATAATCCGCGCTGGCGTTTGCGATAAATTTTATATTGCCGTTTGCGAATATTATTTCCGAGTTATTTTCATTGTATATCGCTCCGCCGTACCAACCCGCATTATTTTCCATAAACGTCATATCGCCGTCCGTGAATGTCAGCATTGAATCAACGCCATTGTATATCGCTCCTCCGAATATTGCCGTATTGCTGGCAAATATTACGTCGGAATTTGTGAATGTCATTGTCGAATTATGATAATTGCTTATCGCTCCGCCGTAATAATCCGCGCTGTTTTCCTCAAACTTTACATCGCTGTTTGCGAATGTTATTATTGAATCAAAACCGTTGTATATGGCTCCTCCTTCCGTAGTTGCCGCAATATTGCCGGTAAATGTTATATTGCCGGCAAATCCAATTGCCGCGCTATTCTCATTATGTATAGCTCCGCCGGAATTTGCCGCCGTATTGCTGCTGAACGTTATCAAATCTCCCAAAGACATTTCAAAACTTATTTGACTATTGTTATTGGATATCGCTCCGCCGTTTCCGCCGGTATAACCGCCGACAAAATTTATGCCGTCATAAAACGTGACATTTGTATTTGTAAAATCAAATATTCTGTAAAGACCCATGCCGTTCAATGTCGCGCTGCTGCCGTAAATATCAACGGGGCCGGCATAATTGATTGACGGAAGAATACCTGTATAATTTACGGTGTCCGTAGTAAACGTTATATTCGTTTCAAAACCGCTTACGGCGCTTGCAAGATCATTGAAATCATTTACATTGTACGCGTATAAATCGACATTCAAAAAAGAAAATACAGCTGCCGCTGACAGCAATACCGCAATCCTGAATTTTTTAAACATTTTTTTCTCCTTTTTTAACGACAAGCAGCAAGCAGCACATAAAATGCGTTTGACCGTAAAACTTTTTACATGTCTTTTGCTGTTCTTAACTCTTTTTTATTATAGCGGCTTGCCCACAATTATAAACTGCCGCCCGGCGGTAAAACCGCCTTGCTCCGCAATTGACAATAAGTAAAATCTATTGCCGAATCTTATAAAACGTATTGTATTGTATAATAGTATAATATTTTGTTTTTTTTGACCAGCATTTTTTTACGATTTTTTTACAATTTTTTTTGAAAAATATATCAATTTTAACGCATTGCGTTTCCCAGCGGCAAACCGGCTAGAGTCTGCCGGCAATCGGCATAAAAGATAAACAGCCGAGATATATAATATAAACATTATCGTCTGCTTATATTTTACTTTTTAAATTTTATCTGTCTCTTCTTAATTATTCATTGCCGTTCAGCAGTTCTTTCGGCATATCTTTCTTCGCTGAAGCGCCCAATTCTTTAAGCTTCTGCACTCTTTCGATAAGACTGTCGCCTTTTTTATCCGAATCCGAAAGCCTTTTGACCGCTTCTTCCGTTTTTTCTTTTGCCTCGGACATCTTTTTATCGGCTTCAACAATTACCTGCGCGAAAGAAACAAATTTATCGTAAAGAAGCCCGCCCTGTTTGGCAATTTCCAAAACGTTTTTCTTTTGATTTTCCTGACGCCATATGTACGCAACCGTCTTCATCGTCGCCATAAGCGTCGACGGAGTAACCATAACTACATTTTTAGAAAAAGCATGATCCAAAATTTCCGGAGAATTTTTTACGGCAAGAGCGCTTGCCGCGTCTACCGGTATAAACATAAGAACATATTCCGGCTGATTCAATGCCGGCAAATCCTGGTAGTTTTTCTTTGACAGCTCTTCAATATGCTTTTTGATGCTTGTTATATGCTCTTTTAAAAAGCCGGCCTTTCCCTGCTCATCTTCGGAATTATAATACTTCTCATACGCGGTAAGAGAAGTTTTTGAATCTATTATAATGTGCTTGTCTTCAGGGAGATTGACAATGTAATCGGGCATCCTTCTGCCTTCATCCGTATCTATCGACTGCTGCGCCGAATAATGAACGCCGTTCACCATCCCGGCCGATTCAAAAATCCTTTCTATGTTAAGTTCGCCCCAAATGCCCTGAAGTTTGCTTTCGCCTTTTAATGCTCCGGCAAGATTGTTGGCTTCTTCGCTTACCTGCCTGTTAAGCTCCATAAGCCTTTTAAGCTCTGCGTTTAAAACAGCCCTTTGCTGGTTTTCGGCATTATGCATGCTTTCGACTTTATTTTTAAATTCGTCTATTTTTTCCTTGAACGGAGCGACTACCGCGTCAAGTTCGCGCTTATTCATATCGGAAAATTTTGAACTTTTATCCTCAAGAATTTTAGACGCGATATTTTCAAATTCGATTTTAAGAGCGTTTTGCATTTTGCTTTGCTTTTCGGTTTCTTCGGATAAATCTTTTATTTTCTGCTCTTTTGCCGCATTTTCTTTTGAAACGGCGATAAATCTGAAAATGAAAAAAGCGGCGCCGCACGCCGCGCCTGTAAGAAACATCATGATAAGCATAAATATATCCATACGGTTATTATACTAATTTTATCCGGTATTGTTCATTTATTCGGCCGTCCGCCGTCCCATTTGTTCTCAGGCAAAATATTTAGTAAGTATTTTTATAATCGCATCAATATCTACCGGTTTTGAAAGATGTCCGTTCATTCCGCTTTTTATAGCATGATCGACATCTTCTTTATACGCATTTGCCGTCATGGCTATTATGGGGACCGTTTTTGCGTCTTTGCGGCTGAGTCCGCGTATTTTACCGGCAGCTTCATAACCGTCAAGAACCGGCATCTGTATGTCCATAAATATAAAATCATAATATTCTTCCCGGGAAGCGGCAAATTTATTGACCGCGTCTTCGCCGTTTACGGCCTCTTCTATTTTAACGCCCGTATATGACAGCAGCTCTTTAAGGATAATCCTGTTGATCTCAACGTCTTCCGCAATAAGTATGCATTTTCCTGAAAAATTTATCTCTTTTTTATTTTCCGACGCTACATTGGGTATCGACTCATAGTCTTTTTCAAAAGTTATCGTAAACATGAAAGTTGTGCCTTTGCCGGGAATGCTTGTGACTGTAATTTTGCTTCCCATCATGCACACAAGGTTTTGGCTTATGGCAAGCCCGAGCCCCGTTCCGCCGAATCTTGAAGCAATCGTATTGTCAGTCTGCTCAAAAGCGGCAAACAGCTTTGAAATCTGTTTATCGTTCATTCCTATACCGTTGTCTTTGACAATAAAATTCACGGTTATTTCCGCTTCGTTTTCGTCTACGGGTTCAACGTTAAAAAATATTTCGCCGTACGGGTTTGTAAACTTTACCGAATTTCCCAAAAGATTAATCAAAACCTGCGTAAGCCTGAGTTTGTCTCCTATGACGAAAATGTCGTAAGATTTGCCGGCGTTCATTATAAACCTAATATTTCTTTCATTGCTTCTTTGTTTTATTATATTTGATATTTCGGTAAATGTTTTCAAAAGATTAAACGGCGATTTTACGATTTCAAGTTTTCCCGATTCGATTTTTGACATATCAAGTATGTTGTTTAGTATGTCCAGAAGATGATGCGAGGCTGAAAGCGATTCGTTTATGGAATTCAATGCTTTTTCTTTATTATCAATATTATTTTTAGCTATGTTTGACATTCCGATAATAGCGTTGAGGGGAGTGCGTATTTCATGGCTCATGCGCGCCAGAAATTCTCCTTTGGCTCTTGCGGCTATCTGCGCGGACTCCTCTGCGGCTTTTCGCTCGGTTATGTTTCTTGATATGCCTATGATCCCTGCCGGCTTATCATGTATTATAATAGGAGCTTTGATCGTTTCATAAATTGTTTTTTCGCCGCCGGACATAGTAAAAATATCTTCCGTTATTTCATTTTTTCTTGATCGTATAATTCTTTTTTCGGCTTCTAAGAAAGTCTGCGCGGCTTTTTGATAATTTTTAAAAACATCTTTATCCGTTTTTCCGATTAATTCATTTTCCGTTAATCCCGTAAATTTTTCAAAACTGGGGTTGCAGCCCGTATAAACGCCGTCAGTATTTTTGTAAAAAATAAGGTCCGGTATCGAAGTCAGTATTGACGACAAAAGAGATGTTTTTACTTCCAATTGGTTTGTTCTTGCATGTACAAGAGATTCAAGATTTCTGCTTAAATGCCTGTTTTTTACCAGCAAAACTATAAATACCGCAAGAACCGCCAGAACTGTCAAAAGTATTATGAACGTATATTTTTGCTGGTTTTTTATAATCTTTGTGGAATAATCAAACACTTTATTTTTCCATCTGTCCGATAAATCGTAATGATTTGTATGCTGCAAAGCCTTGTCAACTATTGAACGCAGTTCTTTACTGTTTTTATTGTAACCGAAATGCGAATCAATATTGTAGTCGAATACGATATTTGCCTTAAAAGAAGAACGCTCATTGTAATTTGTCTCGTTTAAAAGCTGGTTTTTTGACGATATGTAAAAATCAGCTTCGCCGCGTTCAAGCGCGATGAAAGCTTTATCGTATGTATCATATTGGCAAATATTGTCTATATGATGAAACCATCCGAGGAATATCTTAGAATAAATACTGTCTTTTACCATCGCTATTTTGGAATAAAGCATCTCGTTTATATTTATATCTTTTTTACCGATAGTCGACAGCAAAGCCAGATAGTCAGAAGAGTATGTCGTATCCGAGAAAAGAAATTTATCTTCTCTGTCTTCAAAGTATACGAGCTCGGATATCATTTCCGCTCTGCCGTCTTCAAGCATGCCAAGAAGTTCCGGCCACTGAGTCCCGTTTTCGTTAACCGTTTCAAATATCAGGCCGGTAAGATCGGCTATTTCTTTTAAAACGTCTACCGCTATGCCCTGAAACTCTTTGTCAACTTTATTGTAAAAGCATATGGGGTAATTGCCGCTTTCCATCGCGATTGTGACTTTGCCGTTATTTTTTATAAAATCGCGTTCTTCACGCGTGAACTTCTTTTGAACGGCATTTTTGCGGTAGTCGTAGTAGCCGGCATTGTATAATTCAGTTAAATAAAGTATTCCTCCGCTTTTCAAAAATTTATCGGTAGCGGTAATAATCGGTTTAAGTTCTTCGTCGGCTGTTGAAAGCGAGACGGGAGATAATATAAGCGGAAAATAGTCGGCAGACCTGATAAAATCGTAATTTTCAAATGCGGCTTCCGCGCTGCTTTCATCAAAAAAAGCGTCTACTTTGCCGCTTTGAAGCCATTCCGCCGCTTCGGTATATGACCCCGTATAAAAAGCGTCAAAAGGGATCGAAGAGGCTTTTTCAACATCGGGTCCGGTCACGGTGCCCTCAAGAAAAGCATATCTGGGTTTTCGTTTCGATATTACACTGCTGAAAGCGTTCAATTTTTTGTTGGTAAATATTTTGATCGATCTTATTGCGATGTCGCTTGTAGTCATGTAATATTTTTTTGCGCGTTCAGGGTTATTGGTAAGATCCCCCGTAAACGATATTTCTTTTGAATTCAGCCCGTCAACCAGATCCTCCCATTCCCGTATTTCCATTTTTATTTTAATTCCGTAAAAAGAAGAAAGAAACTCCGTAAAATATTTTGTAAATCCTCCGTAAGTTCCGTCTTCTTTTACAAAAGCTTCAGTCGCTTCATTTGCGGCATAGACATAAATTTTCCCGTCTTTCCGTATTTTTTCTATCCCTTGTATTTCTTCTTCTGTTATTCCTGAGATTTCTCTGTAAGATGAAGGGATTTCATATTTTTTCAACTCTTTTTCCGGTTCATGCCTGCACCCGAAAAAAAGAGCAGACGCAAAGAGTATTATAAGACAAATATTTTTTTTCATGCTTCTCCCGTGCTCAATGTCATAACTTGCCGCTTTATTGCCGTCTTTATCTTCAACAGTCGAATAAATTGTTCCTCCGTAAATTTTTCAGACGAAATTTTATTTCATTTATTATACATAAATATTCTTTCCATTTTTCATTTCTCTTTTAGCCGCCCGCCTTTTTTAAATGAGCCGGCGCGTATTCTTTATGGTTTCGCCGTTTTAAAATTATTTCCGCGCATTTAACGGGAGTTTGATACTGAATGCGGTACCCTTGTTTACGGCGGTATTCTTGACCGTTATTTCTCCTTTGTGGGCATTGATAATACCGTAACAAATTGAAAGACCGAGGCCTGTTCCTTTTCCTACGCCCTTTGTAGTAAAAAACGGTTCAAAAATTTTCGAAATAATTTCTTTCGGTATTCCCAAACCCGTATCGGTGATATCCATTATAAAATATTTGTTTTTAATATCGGTTTTGATCGTAACTTTTCCGCCGCCAGGCATGGCGTCTTTCGCATTGAGAAGAACATTTAAAATCACTTGCTGTATCTGCACGGGATTGGCTGTCACGGAACGATTATCTTTCGTAAGATTTCTTTCTATTTCAATTCCCGATTTATAAAAATCTTTACTGATTATACGCAGCGTAGATTCCACAATATCATTAATGCACACAAGCTGGTTTTTTGAAGTATCCGACCTTGCGAACTCAAGCATATTAGTTATAATGTTTCTGCTTCTTTCGGCGGCTTCGTAAATATTTTTTATCCCTTTTCTGGCTTGTTCGTTAATTGACGGGTCTTTCGCAAGAACCTGCGCAAAACCGAAAATTACGCCCAGAGGATTATTAAGTTCATGCGCAATACTTCCCGCAAGTTCGCCAAGCGACAGCAGCTTATTATGCTGAATAAGATTTGCCTGAAGAGCGTCTCTTTCTTTCTGCATTTTTCTTTCCCGCGTTACGTCTAAAATGACTCCTATGATACCGCCGAATTTTCCGTCGATTTTTTTATACGCGGATTTGTAATAAACAAGATGTCTCTCCGAAGATTTTCTGAATTTTACAATTCTTTCGTAAGCTATTGAAGATAAATTTTCAGCGACGGCGACATCCGTGCGTTTCGACTCATTCCATGCGTCAACGTCAAAATATTCGGCCATCTTGCCTATCACAAAATCCTTAGAGAGTTCCATAACGTCTTCAAAAACTTTATTACAGCCGATCATATGCATTTCGCTGTCTTTGTAATAAACGGCTACCGGCATGCTGTCCATAAGCATCTGCAGAAATTTTATCTGATGTTCAAGTTCAACCTCGGCTTCCTTTGTCGACGTGACATCCACTCCCGAAAAAATATAACCTATCAGTTTATTATCCACGGAATACTGCGGCAAAACGCTTACAAGTATTGTTACAAGAGAGCCGTCTTTGCGCTGGCATAAAATTTCCACACTGGGGCTTGACGAATATGTCACGACTTCTTCAAACGTCGCCGGATTTCCATCTTTGTCGAATATTATATTTTCAATGCCTTTTTTGGCAAATTCCTCTCTTGTATAGCCTAAAATTTCTTCGGTCCCCCGCCCGTAAACTATTATATTTCCCAAAACGTCCGTAAAAACTATCATTATGCTTTTTGCGGAATTAAGTATAGCTTTATGCTGCAAAGCCAAAGCCAGTATTCTATTGGACTGGTTTATGCTCCAAAATAAGAGCAGAACTATAATTAAAGCTCCGCTTACTCCCGCTATACTTAAAACTTTAAATTGCTGCACGGGCTTTAACGAACTGAAATATATAACGGACCAGCCGGCTTCATTTATGAACTGGCGCGTAACATAAATTAATTCGTCGTCCAAAACGATCGTTTCTCCGTTATAAACTTCCGCTGAAAAAATCTTTTTGTTTTCATTTTCGCTTTTTTTGGCGTTTTCGCCGTCGTCTAATAAAGGCCACAAATGGCTAAGATACGCATCATCATTATCCGAAAGGAATACTATGCCGTTTTCATCGACAATATATATATTTTTATACTGTTTCAATTTAGAAACGAACTCGTCAATATCATCCTGAATTATAAGCGCCCCTGCTATTCCGCCTCTGACATGAGAAACCGGAACGGAAGAAAAATAAGTTTGTTTTGTTCCGTTAAGGCTTTTGGCAAAAACGCTCCCGTGTTTTGAGTTTTGGGCAGAGATAAAAAACGGTCTGTATTTTAAATTCAAATCCAAAATGCCCTGCTCTTTTACAAGATCGGAATAAAAAACTATACTGCCGGAATTATTAACTATGAAAATCATAGGTATGCCGAAAGTCTTGCAATAATTTTCAAGCATTCTGCCGACGGCAGATTTATCCGCGTTTTCAGGATACGACATCGCTTCCAGAATAAAAGGCGTATATGAAAGAGCAAGACTTATCTGATCTGCCTTATTGAACTTATTGGTAAGCGTATCAACTATATTTGAGACAACGGCCTTGCTGTTGCTTTCTATATTGTTTCTCGAATAATTTTCAAGATACATCGCAAAAAATAATCCGCCGACTAAAACAATAAACAAAATGCTTCCTATCGGAATATACCGCCAATACACAGGCATATAATCGTAAATTCTGACATGCCTTTCATAGGATATCTTAAAGTATTTAAAAACAATCGCGCCTATAGAAAACACTATGCAGGAAAGCAGCGCGTCGCATACTGCCCGCAGCTGTATGTTAAATCTGAAGACCATTCCTGCTTCCGAGACAAGATAAACTACGCAGTATATTATGAAAAAGACAAGAATAAAAGATATGTTTTGCTTGGCGTACATATCGGTTTTAGACATCCGGTAGATTGAAAAACACATCATAACGGAAAACGGCGCCCACATAAAAATAAATATTGATACGTTAAACCATTTTATTCCAAAAATAAAGCCTGACGCAACGCATACAAAAGCACACAAAACCGCAAAATACTTTACGAATTTTTTTTCGGGTTTAAACATCAGGTATGTTTTTTGGGAAGACACGGAAAAGAATATCATAGTCACATACAGCATTATTGATAAAATCAATGAAATTTTATCTTCCGTATAAAGGCTGCCCCGAGAAAACATCTGGTAAAATTTTATTATTGCGAAAGATGCTCCGAAAAGGATCATCCACTCGTAGGAAAGTTTTCCAAACTTTGCGCGCCATGAAAGAAAACATGACAATGCGAAAAACAGGAATGAACACCCGCAGAAAAAATCCAGATAATAGTAATATTGCGAGAAAAAATCCATTGTTTTAACAACAATTACGAATTACGAACTAACGGCAGCCTCCGCCATCTTGCTTCGCAAGCCCCTCTCAAGCAAGAGGCGATCAACAACATTTTCTGTCTTTGATTCGTAATTGGGTCTCTCTAAAAATCTATCTAAAGCGGTGTCATTCCCGTGAAAACGGGAATCCATTTTTGTCGTTATCGCCGGACACATTTAAAAGCAGCATGGATACCCGTTTTCACGGGTATGACACAATTGGGTTTTTAGAGAAACCCAATTCATAATTGGAACGAAGTTCCCGTAATTCGTAACCGGCTCCTTTTTATCTGCCTTTGCAAATCTCCCTGTAACTGCAATATTTACAGAAAAAGGTCTTTTCCGTCAAATGAAAATCTTTTTTATCTTTAGGTATGTTTTTTTCTATATCGGCCAGATATCCGTACATTTCTTTGGTCTCCGATTCAACGGTGACGGCAAAATCGGCAATTTTTTTATCGTCTATTTTTATGTCGGCTTCGCCGTAAACCGGAGACAAATATACGACCATCGGTTCTATATCTTTAGCCGGCTTGCCGAAATGGTAATTTGCCCAAAGCGAATAACCGGTAAGCTGTCTTGAATGTTTCGCTTCGTCGGGCTTTCCGGTTTTCCAGTCCATAATATATATTTTATCGTCCAGCGGAAATAAAAAATCTACTTTACAGTAAGCTTTATAATTATTTATACGCGTTTCGCCGAAGCCGTCAGGTTCTATGATCCATTGCGAACTTTGAGGCACGGCATACTTTTCGATCCAGGCAAAACGTTTGCTGCCTATAAAATTTTCAAGCATATCTTTAACTTTAGCGTAAATCTCCTGCGCGGAAACTATATCGTTGTTATAATAATTTTCAAAAAAAGTTTTTGCGCCGCAGTAGCGCTCGGTCAAATCATGCGAATACTTAAAAAATTTGTCCTTATTTATCGGCTTGGCGCTCTTGCGAAACCTTTGAAGCATATCTCTGATAATATCGTGGACAATATTTCCGGTTTCAAGCGCTTTTGAAGTAAGAGACTTCAAAAACTGTATTTTTTCAAAAGGTATGTCTTTGTCGTATTTTGCGTAATAATCGTAATAGTACTGTCTTTTACAGTTTGAAAACCTGTCGTAACGGGAAACTGACCAGCCGAGGATATCGGTATATGGAAACTTTTTTATATTGCTCATGATTTTTTATGGTACGGCATTACTTTGGAAATAATTTTTTTAAGTTCTTCTGTTATTTTCGAATCGAAAAAAAGCAAAAGCCGGCTCCTTCCCGTAACGGGAACCGCCTGGCAGACGGCAAATACCGGCAGCAAAGCTAAAAACGCAAATCTTTTCATTTTGATTTCCTTTCATTTATCCTCAGCGCCGTAAAAACAATTAATGCCGGCGCATTTTCAAAGCTGAATTTACTGATAAAAAGCTCCGGAAGCCGGCAAAGAAAAAGCGCCGGACATGAGGCTGCCGGCTGTTACAGCGATTAAATTGTTAAGGGTATCTCTAAAAACCCTGTCTACGTCATGTCATTCCCGCGAAAACGGGAATCCATGTTTGCCATAGTCGTCGAGAAAAAAGCAACGTGAATTCCCGATAGAGACACTCGGGACAAACAGGGGTTTTTAGAGGCACCCTTAAGAATTGCCGCGGCCTAAATTGCAAGAATCACATGCGAAGCTTTAAATCCCGCCGCAAGCTGCGTTTTTCCGCCCATCCCAGCGATACAGAAGCGAAAAGATTCCATTATTTTTGAAGTATTTCTTTTTTAGGCTGATTATTTTCCAGCCAGTTAATAAGCCTGTAATTCTGTTCGCGTAAAGCTTCAAACTCCAAATCTTTTATGTTAAGCCTGTCCTGCAGATTTTGCCTTATTAAAGAAATTTCTACAATTGTCTTATTTTGGATTTTTTTTGAAGACGTTATGAATTTTTCAAAAGTTTTTACCCTGTCCTCATAACCTTCAATAACTTTCTGGAGATAAGCGTTTCTATATTCGAGGTTTTTCGCTTCGGCGGCAAGCTTATCATTTTCCTGTTTTATTCTGGACAGCGCGAGATCGCTTTGCTCCAGATGAAACATGGCGGTTTCATACTTTGATTTTGAAACGCAGCCACAGAAAGCGCAAAGCACGAAAAATAACAGCAGCCCGATTGTTTTTTTCATAATCCTTCCGTAAAATTTAAAGTTTCTTTTCAAATTCTAACATTATCAAGCCGTTTTAGTCAACAAAATACTCTTTGAAAAAACAATATTTTTATAGTACCGTTTTGTTATGAAAAATTAATACCGACGGTTTTTATGATATTTTCTTCAACTTTAATATCCGCGTCCGCCTTTGATTTGCGCTATGCGATAACTAAAAACGATTCAAAAGCAGTCAAAATTCCGGCATTAATGAAAAATATTTGCGTTTCAGTTCTGCCGGAGCTTATTATCGGTTTTCACTTTGCGAAACTTAATTGCGTCAATAATACGGCGTCAGCAAACGACAGGCGTTATTTCTTATTCTTTTTAGAAAAGGGAGACTTTTGCTTTGCTCAATTGCCGCAAGTTCGGCGTTTTTCTTTTTTTGTTCCGTAATTTTCGCGAGCTCTTCGGCAACTTCTTTGCTGAATAACTCCATATTGCATTCAAAATGAAGCCTGAAACTTCTTACATCCCAATTCGCCGAACCTATAAACACCCACATATTATCTACAACAAAATACTTACTGTGATCAAAAGGACGCGGCGTTTTATAAATTTTTACGCCTCTTTCAATAAGTTTCGTAAAGTTAGGTTCCATTGCCCAGTCCATAATTATGCTGTCCGTTTTAGACGGTATTACAATTTCTACGTCGACGCCTCTCATTGCCGCCATTTCAAGAGAAGTTAAGAGATTGCTCTCAGGAAGAAAATACGGAGTTACTATGCTGATTTTTTCCGCAGCCGTATTTATCGCTGCCTGAACTATAAGCTCTATTTTTCCCTGTTTGTTGTCAGGCCCGTCGGGAATTATTCTGGCCGGGATATCGCCTTTCGCGCTGGCAGGCAAATCTTTTGAATATCCGTGCATCGGTTTTCCCGTGGTAAATTCCCAGTCGTCTTCAAAAACCTGCGACATCTGGTCAACGACAGGCCCTTCGATTTTAAAAGTTATATCCTGCACTCCTTTGTCGGGAATGTCCGTAAGAGTATTTTCCAATGCCAGATTCATTCCGCCGAAAAAAGCCGTAACGCCGTCTATTATCATTATCTTTCTGTGATTTCTCATATTTACCAAAGGCAAAGCTACGGGAAGATTGGGCGGAAGAAATACGCCGTACTCTAATTTATTAATTTTCTTGAGTTTGGGTTCAATCGCGGATGATTTCGGCCCTATAATACCTATCCCGTCGACAAGAATTTTCACCGCCGCGCCGTTTGATACGGCCGTTTTGCACGCGTCAAGAATTTTCTCCGTCTCGGAATCATAATCAAACATATAGCTTTCTATGAGAACTTCATGTTTGGCGTTCTTTATTGCTTCAACCATTTCGGGATAAGCGCTAGTTCCGTTCTGCAGAGGTCTAACGAAGTTTCCGGCGACAAAAATTTGAGGATAGACATTATGTCCGTAAAGCATGTATTGTATAAATTGCCGCGGCATATATCCGGCAGCGGCTTCAAGTTTGTCTTTCGGAATTTTTTGCGGAATGCTTCCTTTTTTTCTGAGCTTGACGGCTTTGCGCCTCACCCTGTTTATGCCTAAAAAAACATAAAGAACCGCGCCGACAAAAGGCGATAGAATAACTATTCCTAGCCAGCTTATGGAACCTTTAACGTCTTCCTTGTTCAATAGTATATGTATTGCGCAAACAGCGGAAATAACGATATAAATATAAAAAATTGTTATGACAACTGATATCTGAGGAATATACGTTTTAATAAACTCGTACAGAAAGCTCATTTCATCCTCTGATTAAGAGACAAACTGCAAACAAAGCATTAGCGCCGTTTATCCGCAACTGCCGTTATCTGTCCCCTGCATCCATCCTGCTTATCTCATTAAATTTTCCGGAAGCAAGGATCTCTGTTTTAACGTTTTCCTTTGATTGCAAAGCGTAGTTTGTAAGCTCTATATAATAAGGAGCGCCTTTGAGGTTTATTACCGAATCTGTTCCGTTAGCTCCGTCAGCCAATTCGTCATATCCGACTCTCAATGAAGCTATATATCTGTTATTTTTGTCATAATTTACAAGCCAGCAGACATTTTCGCGTTCGGAAGCCGCAAGGATCAGCAGGGATGAAATATCTCCGAATATCCGCACGTCGGAAACCATGTAATATTTGAACGCCTTTTTATCAAGTTTGCTAAACAGCGGAATTTGGTAAAAATCGATATCTTTTGGATCAAGCTGCATACTGTCTTCAAGAGCGTTTGCCATAAATTCCGAGTTTATAAACATTTTATCAGCGTCTTCATCGGGGTCATCATTGCCATAAACTATTACCTCATTAATTTCTTCCCCTGGAGCGCTTTCAATTACGTTCGTTTCTCTTACAACAGTTTCTTCACGGCCGGCTTCTTTATCTCCGCAGCCTGCGGCAAACCAGCATACGGCAAAAGCCGCAATCAAAAATAATGCTTTTTTCATGACATAGAACTCCTTTTTTATTTATGTAAAAAACATATTATTAGAAACATTATATAAAATCCGTAAAATTATCTCACGCTTTTTTCGTTGCGGATAATAAGCAAGAATATTGTTATATAAAAAATATTATATTCGTTTTTATTTTCCAAAAATTGAGCCAAGAGATTTTAAAATATCAACAGCGTCGGGCTTTGCGCTCTTTTCAACTTCCGCGGCGGCAGAAGCCGAAGAACTCACGGAAGATCCGTCTGCCGCATCGCCGTTTGTCTTAACATCTTTCTTGCCGCTGTTCATCAAAGATTCTATCTCTTTTCCGAAAATAGAGTTTATGCTCGCGGCAACGTCAAGACTTCCTTTGGGATCTGCCGATGTTCCGGTAATTTTCATTATCACGGGTTTATTGGCTCCGGGCTGAATGCTTGCCTTCATGTCGAGCTTATCGGCTTTAAAATCGCTCGTGCCGGAAATTTTCATAGTCACGGCTTTTGAAACAAAGTCCATTTTTTGTATGTTCATTTTTCCGTTAACAAAATTAAGTTCGCCGTCAAAATTGTCATAACCTATTCCTTCTTTATCATAGCTCCCTTTCAAAGCGTCAATCTTTAAAGCTTTTCCGGCTTTATCGACGATCGCAAAAGCGAAAAACATTACTTTTGTTATTTTATTGGCTTTGGCAAGCTTATCGGCATCGTCAATATTTCCGGAAGATATATTAAACTTGACCGTGCCGCCGGCTTTATCAAGCTTGTCGGTTATGCCGGTCATTTTAATATTGATCAAAGCGCCTTTGTCCGAATGGAAATAAGGAATTTTAACCGCACCGGCTTTTAAATCAGCCGTGAGATTTAAAGGCAATGACAAAGGAGAGGGTGTTTTTTCAGCGGCCTTGGCGGGCTGCGTTTCCGACGTTTCCGGAAGTGAGTTTAATACTAACGCGTCCATGTCAAATTTTACGTTTACGTTCACGGAATCTTTCGTTTTGGAATAGTCTGCCGCGCCGTTAAATTTTTTATCATTAAACAATCCGGACAAAGCGGTCAGTTTAATGCTGTCCAATGATTCGATTTTAACATTTGAATTTACTTTGCCGGCGGTAAACATAGGTTCAAATTGAAAACTTACGTCATCCGTTTTTATGTCGGCCTTTACGGTTTCGCGAGTAATTTCGGCAGCGCCGGTTATCTTTCCTTTCGGTTTATAAACTTTTGCAATTTCAGGCATAATAAATTCAACGGTATCAAGTATAAAATTTATTTCAGCCTTTAAATCGTATTTCAAATCTTCCGCCCAATTTATTGTTCCGGACACTTTCGCGTCCGATCCCAAAACGCTTATCCGCGCATTCTTTAAAAATGCGGCGTTCTTATCCAAATCTAAATTTATTTTCGAATCAAAATCCGCCCTGCTCACGGAAAATTCAGGAAGGCCTGTCATAAATTGTTTCAGCGTCTTATCGGTAAAAGAAGTTACCGAGGCATTAATGTCTATTTCCGGCGCGGTGAAATCCTTCACGGAAGCCTTGGCATTCAGCTTCATATCTTCAAATTCAGCCTGAACGGAAGTAATATCTGCTGAAGCATTTTTCAAATCATTTATTCCGGCTTTCGCGCTAAAATCGGCCTTGGTCACAATAAATGCAGGAAGATCGCCGGCAAAATATTTAAGGGTATTATTGCTTAAAGAAGTAAGCGAGGCTTCGGCCGTTATCCGAAGGTCATTTAAATTAACCGCAGAAACTTTTCCTTCAATTTTCATACCTTCCATTTCAGCCTGAAATTTTTCTACGCTGAACGCGGCATTCTCAAAATCGCTCATCGTAATATTCGCGCTAAACTCCGCTTGATTGACGGTAAAGTCCGGAAGTTCGTTAGCAAATTGTTTCAGCGTCTTATTGCTTAAAGAAGAAAGAACAGCCTTAGCGGTTATTGACGGATCGGAAAGATTTTTCACAAAAGCTTTTCCTTCAATGTTCATATCTTCAAAATTTATTTTCAGCGAAGTCATATTAAAATCAGCCTGAGCCATATCCATATTTTTCAGATTTGCCGTCATTACCGCGTCGACCGGCACGGCCAAATCGAATTTTTCGTCTTTATATTTAACGTTAAGCTTCAAAGCGCATATAAAAGCTTTGCTTAAGCTAAAGCCTTCCGTCAAAGCGTTTATATCATTTACCGATAAAACAAGCTTCGCGGGCAAATCTTCATAAGAAATATTTGATTTTTTGATCACAAATTTATCAAGGTAAATATCCGGCAAAGGCTTTTTTTCAGGCGCGGGCGTTTCTTTCAGGGACAATTTTTCCGTTTCATCCGCCGACGGCGTTTCAAAACGCCCGAGTATATCGTCAAAATTGAATTTATTGTCTTCGCCTTTGACAATTTTGATTTCAAGACCGTTCACATTGATTTTTTTTACGCGGATTTCTCTTTTTATAAGAGGAAATATTTCCAGCCTTACCGAAAACTTTTTGATCTTGGCGAAAGTTCCATTATCAAAAGACGGAGCTTCGCTTATAGAAAACCCTTTAAGATTAACGCCCACAAACGCAAAAGAAAGTTTTTCATACTTTACTTCCCTGCCAAGATAGGTGCTTGCGGCGTCATCGACATATTTTCTTATTCTCTCTTCGCTAAACACCGACTTCAGAATAGTCAGTGCGGCAATTACGGCAAGAAAAACAAAACAAAGAAAAACAAAAGCAAATTTAATTATTTTATTCATTTTAACAATCCCGTTTGTAAGAGCTTACGGTTAATATTGTATAATATTTAGCGGAATTATTAGAGCGTGTTCACACAAATTACGCGCATGCGTTTGGTCAAAACAAGCTCAAATGCCAGGGTGTGTGCGTAATTTGTGTGAACACGCTCTAAAAATCGTAAGGAAGGATGACAGGAAGATAAGCAAAAGGCAGAGCGCGGCGGCAAAGGTCTTTGCAGCTGCTTATCTTCAAAATAAAATTGTTTAAAAATCATTTTTCTTATGGAAAATAAAAAAACATTCAACCAAAGAGTTTACGAAATAGTGATGCGCATACCTAAAGGTTATGTTATGTACTACGGCCAAATTTCAAGGCTCGCCGGAAACCCAAGAGCCTCACGCGCCGTGGGATACGCTCTGCACGGCAATCCCGATCCGGAAAATATCCCGTGCCACAGAGTAGTTTTTAAAGACGGCTCCCTCACGCCGGCATTCGTTTTCGGCGGGATTGACAAACAGTACAAACTGCTAAAAAACGAAAAAATCACTTTCAGCAAAGACAAAAAAGTCAATATGCCCAAACACTGCCTGCAGCCGGAAATGACAGCTGCCATGGTACGACAGAAAAAAGATAAAGGCAAAACAGCACGCTACAAATAATAATTGCCGTTTCGCCTTTATTTATTCTCTATTATATCTTCTCTGCCTTTCTTGCCGTTCCTTTTCAATTGTTACTTATCTTGCCCATCGTTCGTAATTGGGTCTCTCTAAAAACCCAATTTTGTCATACCCGTGAAAACGGGTATCCATGCTGCTTTTAAATATGTCCGACGATAACGACAAAAATGGATTCCCGTTTT
>WRNH01000042.1 GCA_009776745.1 Endomicrobiia bacterium
CGAAAGACGCCGTCAAACTTCTAAGCGTCCGGGTTTCGCCGCGCATTGCGCGGCTTTTCTGCCGACAAAAGCTTTCAATGTATTGTCAAGCAGCATGGTGATCGTCATTGGGCCGACTCCTCCGGGCACCGGTGTAATCGTAATATCCATGTCTTTAACGCTTTCAAAATCAATGTCTCCGCATAAACCTTCGGCCGTTCTGTTTATTCCCACGTCGATCGCGCAAGCCCCGTCTTTAATAAAATCTTTATTGATGAATTTCGGCTTTCCTATGGCGGCGATCACAATATCCGCGCTTTTGCATAATTCTTTTAAATTTTTCGTCTTTGAATGCGCCATAATGACCGTCGCGTTATTTGCAAGAAGAAGCATTGAAAGAGGTTTCCCGACAAGATTTGATCTCCCTATGACAACAGCGGTTTTGCCTTCCATTTGTACGTTTGATTTTTGCAGCAAATGAATAATTCCGGAAGGCGTGCACGAAACCAAAATATTTTTTTCTGTTATATCGTTCCGGTTTTTTGAAAGGTTCAGCAGTCCCGCATTGTAAGGATGAAGCCCGTCAACGTCTTTTGCAGGATCTATATTGTTGACGCATTCGTCTGCGAAACTGTTGTCCGGAAGAGGAAGCTGCAAAAGGATCCCGTCAATTTCCGGATCGGCGTTCAGTTTTTTTATTAAAGCGGCAATATCTTCTTTGGACGAATCCGCGGCAAGGCTGTGATGAAAGGATCTGATTCCCGCGTCCCGGCACGCCTTAATTTTTGATCCGATATAAACTTTGCTTGCGGGATCTTCTCCTACAAGTATTGTCGCAAGCCCCGGAACTTTGCCGGTTTCCAGCTTGATTTTTTCAACCTTTTGTTTAATTTCCAGCCTCTTTTCCTCGGAAATTTTTTTTCCGTCGATCAAAATCATAAACGCCTCAATATAAATTAAAATATTTTAAAAGATAATCGTTAAATTCCGTAAACTTTTTAACGTTTGTCTCGCAGTATCTTGCTCCGTAAAGAATTCCGAAACCGCCGGCAGACATGTATAAAATTTCAGTAAGTATATTGTAGTTTTTTCCGTCCGGCGAAATAAAATGCAGCGTAAGTTTTTCTCCGGGGAGAAATTCTTTTTTTGATTCTATCCCGATACCGCCTTTGCTTATGTTTACAAGCAGCCCCGCCGCGACATTTTCGGTATTTTCGGCATTATAGCAGCTGATGTTCATCGCGGTAAAACGGCGGATATATTTTCTTTTTTCACGCATAATAATTCCTTATTTTATCCTTATATGGTTCGAAAAAATCCACGGACTGAGGATAAAATATTTTTTTCTGTAAACTTCAATTCTGTAAATGCCTGATTCGCAAACGCTTTTTTCAAGATGATCCGAATACTTTGAAAACAAAACGTTTCCGTTATGTATGATTTTTATTAAAGCCTTTTTCGGAAGTTTTACGACGACTTTAGGGTTTTTAACGGCCGTTAGCGACTCGCCGCTTTCCGCTTTCCTTAAATCGTCTTCCATATAAAATTCAAAGCCTTTCGCATTATTCCCGCTTTCCTGAGCAGCGTAAATTGACGACGATTTTACCGCTTCGACAATCTGTCTTTTCGCCGTTTCGGCGTCTTTGCTGAGCTCATCTTTTAATAAAACATGCGTTGAAATTGTTTTAAACGCGAAATCAAAAGGAAAAATCCTGAAAGTAATGCCGAACGCTTTTTTCCTTATATTATGGTTATCTATCTCGCCGTACCCTGAAATAAGAGTTTCTCTTTCCGGCGCCATATTGAGAGCGTCCCATCTTTCAAGCGTTTCTTTTTTCGGGCCGGATAATATAAAAGACGGGAAAACAACCGCAAAAAAAGCTTTAAAATAAGAAGTCAGCTTTTCCTGCCAGTCAGTCATCAAATCCCAAATGCTTATCGAATCATATCCTTTGACCGACCAGTCTTTCCACGGGTAAGAACGTATGCCGAAAAGTTTTGCGCCGGTATGGTCGGGATGCGCGATAAGTCCCGCGCCGCCGTCTTTTTTTACCGCGTCTATATATATTTGAGGATTTTCATCCGTTTCGGCTAAAACCGGTTTTTTTATTCCGACTGCCAGATAATGGTTATAAGCGGGAGAAATTTCTTCGCCGCATATAACCAAAAGACCGTCGTGATAACCTTCAAACCCTTCTTCTTTCGCTTTCATATTGAAATGATCGGTAACAATAATAAAGTCGGCTCCGCACTTTTTTGCCGATTTGATTATCCCCTTAATATCAGTGGTACCGTCATGAGAAAAGGATGAATGAATATGAAAAAAACCTCTGTAGTCAAAACTCATGATTCACTCCGTTCCGGGATATAAAATTATATAAACTCCTGACGGAAAAAGCAATCGAACATTAATCAATAAAAAATATAAAATGTAATATATAACACATAAATTTACCGTTTCTCATTTATTATATTTTATTCCGATTCGTGTCATTGCAAGCTTAACGGTTATTTGTTATAATGCTTTACAAGTTTGGAAATGGAAGGGTCGCATAGCTGGTCTAGTGCGGTGGTTTGCTAAACCGCTGTACGGATGAAAGTCCGTACCGAGGGTTCGAATCCCTCCCCTTCCGTTTTTGCTTTGACTTTGAAGTTTTTGCTTCCTTATACTCCGGCTCATCGCCGTTTCGCGTACGCTTTGCTGCCGCAGGCGCCGCAAAAACTCCAAATGTTTTGCAAAAAATCAAAACCGCCGCCGCAAAAAGATTCCCTTTATATCCTGAAATTTTTTAAATATCAAACAAAAAGGAAACCGCCATGATAAAATACATAGTTTACGGAATTTTAGCCGTTATCATTATCGTGCTGATAATCGGAGGGATTCATTTATGCAGAGTGTATTTTAAAAATAAAAAGGAAATGTCTCCTTACATGGGCAAACATATTGAAGCCGGCAATGATTTTGGAAAAGTCCTTGTAGTTTATTATTCTTTGAGCGGAAATACCCGCGCTATAGCCGAGAAAATTGCGGAAAAAACAGGAGCGGACGTTTACGAGATAAAAACTAAGGAAGCTTTTCCTGCCGGTCCTAAAATGTATATGGAAGTTAAAAAACAGCTGAAAACGGGAAAATACCCCGCGCTGCACGATGAAGAGTTGCCGGATTTTGAATCTTATGATATTATTTTTGTCGGAGCGCCCGTCTGGTGGTACACTGCGGCGACGCCGGCGCTTGCTTTTTTGGAACAGGCTGATTTTTGCGGCAAAAAAGTTGTCCCTTTTTCAACGCAGGGAAGCAATCCCGGAACTTTTGTAAAAGATTTCAAAGAAAAAGCGCGGAATGCCGTTATTCTTGAGGAAAGGCTGTTTAACAATCTTTCCAAGAAATACGATGAAGCCGTTGATAATAAAATATCGGCATGGCTGGCTGAATTGGGCGAGACAAAGTAAAAAGCTGTCCAAAAAGTATTTCTTGAATTTGTAATTTGCGGCGTGTGCGGATTAGAAATTGGGTCCCTCTAAAAATCTGTGTTTTCAGTGTCGTCATCAATCTTGTCGTGAACTATAGATTGCGGGTCAAGCCAGCAATGACAAAAGAGGGGTTTTTAGAGACCCAATTATTTAGAGTTTGTAAACATCATAATGCGGGGAGGCAATATGTCATACGAATGGGACAGTGATCTGGAAACGGGTCATGAAATAATTGACAAACAGCACAAAGAGATGTTTGCTGTTTTAAATGAGCTTCTGGACGCGCATCGGGCAGGCAGAGGCGTGAAAGAACTCAGCAAAACAATGGAGTTTCTTACGGCTTATGTAATACAGCATTTTGCCGATGAAGAAAAACTTCAGGACATGTACGACTATCCCGATAAACTTAACCATAAAACATATCACAATGAATTTAAACATACGGCAAAAGAGCTTGTTCAGAAGCTTGAAAATGAGGGATACAGCGATGCTCTTTTGCAAAATACGATACGGATTATAGCGGACTGGCTTGTTTATCATATCAAAAGCGATGATTTCCGCCTTGCTGCTCACGTTCAGACAATGCTAAAATCGGAAAAAAAATAAAAACGATTTGGCATGGCAGTCAAAACCGCGAATAATCGGGCTTCGCTGCGCGCGGGCGGATTTTCCGAAAATGATCAAGCGGAAATGTATGGAAAAAATAAAACTTGAAGATATTGAAGCGGAAATAGAAAGAAAGCGAATCAGGAATATTTACATTTCGATAAATCCATCCACCGGAGAGGTTGGCATATCCGCTCCGGCAAGAGCTTCCCTGCACACTATAGAAACATTTTTTAGATCAAAGCTTTCATGGATACGCAAACACAGAACAAAAATTTCAAAACGCCCGCCGAAAATATTTAATAATTATTTAAGCGGCGAGAAAATTGAAGTTTTAGGCAAAAAATATAGATTAAACGTTTATGATTATGATAAGGAAGCAAAAGTTTTTTTAAATTTTGATTCGATAGATTTGTATATCGGCTCTGAAGCGGGCATTGAAGCGAGAAGGGAATCAATAGATAAATTTTATAAAACAAAACTTGAAGAAATTATTTCTTCCGCGCTTTTAAAATGGGAAAAAAAACTCGGCATACATACGGCGCCGAACTCTTTGGTATTTTTGTTTAAAAACGTGCAAAACAAATTATTCAGCCGCGATGACGGCATTGATAAAAACGCGGTAGTTTTAAGAAGCCCCGTAAAGTTTTGTTTCAAAAAGATGAAAGGCAGGTGGGGAAGCTGCAATATTTCCGATAAAAAAATAACTTTAAACACGGAGCTTGCCAAAAAAAGCGAGCGCTGCATTGAATACGTTATAGTTCACGAGCTTTTGCATCTTAAAGAAATAAAACACAATAAAAGATTTAAAGATTATATGAAAAAAGCTTTTCCCGAGTGGAAAAAGCTTGAAGCTGAACTTGAAGGATTTTAACGGCGGAGAATAAATAACGGCAAAAACAAAAGATTATGAAAAAGGCAGTAATAACAGATATGAAAATTGCCGCCAATGAGTATAAGCATGAAAAAAATATTTTTGATTTTATTTGCGCTTTTAATTTTTGCGGCGCATTCTTTAGCTCAGTCCGAGTACGAACTTCTTTCGGATTCTATAAATATTGCAGAGGATGTTAAAGCGGGACGTAAAATTACGATCCAGGGATTTTACTTTGATTCCGGCAGCGCTTATGTGAACGCAAACCTCAAAAATTATTTGGAGAAAATAGCGGATAAAATAAAGAAAATACGGTATGAAAAAATTTATATTGACGGATATACGGACAACCGCGGCGACAACTTTGAAAATAACAAACTTTCAAGAGCAAGGGCTCAGGAGGTAATGAAAGTATTGGCCGCAAACGGCATACCGTCTAAAAAGATGCAGGCGAGAGCTTACGGTTCAAGCAATCCGGTTGCGGACAATAGTACAAAAACCGGACGTATCCAAAATAGAAGAATTGAGATAGTTATACAGTAAAAGACAATAAAAACCAGCAATGAATAATTTTGGCGTTTTCGCGAAGCGAAAGACTATTAACAAATTTCGCCTTTACTGCTTAGGGTGTGCGGACACATATTGCGCGCATTATTTTTTTCTATATTATAACAGCAAAATTATTCCCAGCCCGACAGCCTGCACGCCTTTTTTAAATTCTGCCTTAATTTCTTCCCGATTGGAAGAATTGATTTCAACGTCCGGCATTGAAATATAGCTGTATTTGACGTTCACGATAAGCCAGTCGGTCAGCAGCATGCTTATGCCTCCCTGAAACTGCCACGAAAAACCGTTATCGTCAACTTCGTCTTTCACGCCCTGATAGCTTATATTCAAATTCGGCGCCCCTACTCCGACTCCCGCTCCGATAAAAGGCGTAAGAAAATATTCCTGCATGTCCCAAAAATCATACACGAGGTTCGCAAAAAGCGCCTGGGCTTTGTATTCCACATAGCTGTTTGTTTCGTCGGTTTCAAAACTGTTTTCGCTTATTATCATATACTCGGCTTCAGCCCTTAATTTTTTGCTGAATCTGTACCCTGCCGTAAAATCATATCTCGGGCCGGATAATGTTTTGCTGTTTCCCGTGGAGATCGTGTAATTATTTACAAAATCATCATAATAAAAATCTTCAAAACTCATTAAAAGGGCTGCTCCAATGTATACTTTATCTTTTGCGGCGTTTGCAGCGTTTTCGGCAAAAGAGATCGAAGTGAAGATTATAAGATAAAAAAATACGGATAAAATTTTTTTCATACTTGCCTCTGTCTGATATATTTTGCAGCATACAATAAAACTATATTTGTTTTCTATCCATTTGTCAATAAAATTTATAAAAGACGCAATGGGCAACATCTATGACCGTTAAAGTTTTGTACCGCTGCCGTCTATGCATATGCGCATCTGCGCGCTTTGTGCGCATTGACTTTCAAGCGAAAAAATAATAGAATCATAAAACTATTTTAGAGGCGGCGTAGCTCAGGGGTAGAGCAGAGGACTCATAAGCCTTTGGCCGGTGGTTCAATTCCACCCGCCGCCAAAAAGCGCCTTTTTGAGGCAATGAAAAATGATCAATGGCAGCTAGCGCCGGAATGTTTAAACCGGACGGTAAATTTTGAATATTTTTACGAACACGGCAGCCGCTTTTTATATTTATCATTTTTCATTAAGTTCAATAAAAATCCGCTGATCTCAGCTTTCCAAACCGCATTAAAAATATAATTTTCATATTAAAAAACAAAAAATAAGAATTTATGATCCAAATATTTATTCTGATTTCAGGCGTTTGCGCAGCTTTCATGCATGCTCTGTTTTTAAGGGAGCTTCTGTCTGTTTTTCAGGGTAATGAACTTATCATCGGCATTATCCTTGCGCATTCGGTTTTTGCATTTGCTTCAGGCGTTTTTGTCTCTTCAAAAATAAAAAAACTGCAGGCTTCAGACAAGACGGCTTCCGTTTTTACGGCTGCGGCCGCTTTATTTTTTGTTTCGGCCTTTTTCTTTATAATGAACATAAGAAGCATTCTTCATATTCCCATCGGCGGAGGAATTTCTTTAAAAACAACGTTCATATACGTATTTTTCGCGGTATTTCCTTCATTTTTTTTACAAAGCACAGCTGTTTTTTCGGCAATAAAATCAAAAGCGAATGAAATTTCAATCAGGATGCCGGCGGCATTATTATTCATCGGTTTTTCCGCGGGAGGTATATTATTTTCATCGGTCATGTACAAATTCGGCGGGTTTAATATAATGCTCATAACGGCAGTCTGTTTATTTGCCGCTTCCGTTGCGTCGTCAGCGTCCGCGAAATCCGCAAAAGTTTTTTTTCTGGCGGGTTTAATTCCGGTTTTTTGCGGACTTTTTCTTAATATCGGCGATCTTGAAAAAAAGATTCTTCGGGGAAATTTCAGCTCATCTGAAATCGTCGAATATAAGCATACTTCTTACGGACAGACGGCGCTTGTCCAAAAGAACAGAGAGCATTCTCTGCTTGTGAACAATATAATGCAGTTTTCTTCGCCGGATAATGACATTCTTAATTCCGAAGATTTTGGGCATATTCCGGTTCTTCATTCGGAGTATCCCGAAAATGTTCTTATAATCGGCGGAGCTGCAAAATATCTGCCAATGATTCTTGAGCATAAAGTTAAGAGAGTCGATTATCTGGAGCCCGACGCCGCCGTGCTTGAAATAATGAAATACGGCATTCCGCACATCGGATACGTTTTTAAAGATAAACGCGTACATGTCTACAATGAAAACGTAAGAGTTTTTCTTAATAAAAACGGCAGAAAATATAATCTTATACTTGTCGGGCTTCCGGCGCCGGTAAATTTAACGCTGAACGGATTTTACACAAAGGAGTTCTTTCAAGCCGCAAAAAAAAGAATGAAACGCAGCGGTTTTATAGCCGTGAAACTTCAGGGAACAATGGCTTTTTCGACGTATATCATGGCGGAATTAAACAAGTCCGTAATGGAAGCCATGGGCGGCGTATTTAAAAATACCAATATTATTCCCGGAAGCCAAAATATTTTGATCGCTTCCGAAAGGAAAATGCCGTATAGGATCCATATAAAAAAAAGATTGTATAAAATGCAGGAAACTACTTTGGTGCTTTCCAAATACTATCTTGACGACAGAATGGATACCGAGCATACCCGTTGGCTCAAAAATGAACTTGATAAGATTGATGACGATGACAATTTTTTGATGAACTCCGATTGGAATCCTAAGGCAATGTTATTGTCCGTGCTCCATTCGCAGTCGGCTTTTTCTCCTTATCTTGCGCTTTTTGCGGATAAAGCCAGAAAATACGTTTATCTTATTATTGTTGCGGCCGTAATAATATTTTTTCTCTCAAAATCAATTTGCGAAACGACGGCTTTTGTGTCAGGCGCATCGTCAACATGGCTTTTTATAATGCTTTTGTTTGCCGCGCAGATATTAAGCGGCGAAATTTATAAAACGTACGGACTGCTGTTTTCTTTGTTTATGCTCGGTATTTTAGCCGGCTTAGCGTATGCGTGGAAAGCGAAAAATGCGCTTCCGCTTAACAAAAAAATGTTTTACGGCGAATTATTATTTTTGCTGCTGATAATTCTTTTGTTGCTGATTTTCAAATTATACAGTATAAATATATATATTATCCGTATATTGTTATTCGGCGCGGGTTTTACCGCGGGAATGGAATTCGCATATCTTATGAAAATTTCGGATCTGTTTGGGAAGTCCGTAAATAATCACGGGATTTATATCGCGGAAATATCAGGCATCTTATTTTCCGCTTTGGCCGGAGGGTGTTTTCTTTTTGCCGCATGGGGCATGGAAAAATCGCTTCTTTTTATTCTGTTTATGAAATTCTTAATATTTTGTCGTTGGGCGGATTTAAAAAAGCGCGGTTTATGAATTATAAAAATGTAAGCAAAATCATATTGTTTTTTTATTTTTATTTGCAATAATGCTTTCAAAAATTGTAAAATAAACGCAAAATATTAATATTGGGGATATTTAATGAATAAGAAAATATTTGCCGGTTTAACGGCTGCATTTTTTTGTTTCTCGGCTTGTTTTCCTGCCAGCGCTTTCGCTCAGCAGTATGCAATTTCCGGTACGGTTTCCGATAAGAACGACGATTCTCCGCTTGAGGATGTCGAGATAAAAATATCAGGCGATAGAAATATTTCCCAAACAACCGACGGTTTCGGATATTACCGGATAGAAGATCTGGATGGCGGATCATATCTTGAAGTAAGCGCGGTTAAAGACGGATGGGCTCTGTCTCCTGAAATTTTCAAAATTTCTTCGCTTAAGTCCAACAGAACAATAAATTTTACGGCATCACAGGAATCTGACCAGAAAACCCGGCAGGCTTCAAAATCTAAATCTGCGTCTGCTTCCTCAAAATCCGCGTCCGCGGCAGGCAAATCTTCCGCAGGATCGGATGTTCCCGTGCTTGCAAAACCGGCAAGCGGAGTTTCCCATGCGCAGCCGACATATGTTTCGGAGACAAAACCTTTCTTTGCTTCATCGCAAAATTCAAAAACGGCTCAAGAGAAAAACGACGGCGTCCCAAAACCGTTTTTTGATTTAAGCGGAAAAGTTGTTTATTACTCTTCCGGGCTTGTGGGCGTAAAAGTTATGATAAATAACGACAGAAAACTCATAACTACGACTGATGTTAACGGGTATTATTCTTTTAAAGGGCTTAAATCCGGGCAGGATTACACCGTGGTTTTCAGCAGGGACGGATATATTTTTGATCCCGCCGAATACAAAATAGACGGCGGCTACCAGGATTTTATAATCAACGCCGAAGCATCGGCCGGAAAATATGTAATATCCGGCAAAGTATCCGAAGGCAAAATAGGAGTAGAAGACGTCAATATTAAAATAATCAGCGGCGTTGACGAATTTTCAGCGTATACCGACGGCGAAGGCAATTACTCGGTCGACGGATTTTCTCACGGAAGCAACTATTTTATAACCGCGTCAAAGGAAGGAGTTATGGTAACTCCTCCGAAAGTAATTATCAATAAACTTGATAATAACAGAACGGTAAACTTCTCGGCGGTCGTCCAGAAATTTTCAATAAGCGGCACGGTGACGGATTTTAACGGCGAACTTTTAAAAAGCGCCAATATAGAAATTAGGACTACTTTTGATACGATCAAAGCCGTTACGAACGCAAAAGGGAAATATGTTGTTGACAATATGCCGATGGCGTTAACTTATACTATGACTGCGGAAAAAGACGGCTATATTCCTTCGGAATCGTTTGTTATTGAAACATTGGACAAGAGCAGGGAAGTCAATTTTAAGATAAGGAAAGAGAAAGAGCAGAAAGGCCAGTCTAAGCCGGCGGTCAAACATGAGAGATCTTCGGACGGCAAGACAAAAATAAAAGAAGAAAGCGTGAAGAGGGAAGATAGAACAAAACTCCGGCCGGTCAGAAACCCCGTGAAAGAAAGAAGCGAATCAAAAAAACCGGAACCGATAATGGTAATAGTCCCTAAAGAAGATAAAAAATCTAAAGCCGAACAGGAAAAACTTGAAAAAAAGCAGAAAGAAGAACGTGAAAAAAATGAAGAACAAGAAAATAAAAGAATAGCCGAAGAACAGAAAGAGAAAGAAGCCGCTGAAAAAGCGCGTCTTGCCGCAGAAAAGAAAGCCGCGCAGGAACAGGCAAAAGCCGAAGCTCTTGCAAGAAAGCAGGAAGAAGCGCTTGCCGCGGCAAGGCTTGCCGAAGAACAAAGAGTGAAAGCCGAAGCCGAAAGACAGGCGGCAAAAAAAGAAAAAACAAGGCAGGATGAGCAGGATGCCGAGCTTGCCGCGCGGAACGCGGAGTTGGCCGAACAGGAAAAACTTGAAAAAAAGCAGAGGGAAGAACGTGAAAAAAATGAAGAGCGGGAAAACAAAAGAAGAGCCGAGCAGGAAAAAATAGAGCAGAAAAAAGCGGAAGAGCAGGAAAAACTTGCGAAAGCAAAACAGAAAGAATCCGATGAGTCTGCAAGAAAAGCAAGAACTTATTTGAAGAAAGATAATAAAACATCGTCTTCCGCAAGAGAAGAATCCGTTGTGTCTGCGCCACAGGAAAGAGTTTCCGCGGGTAAAGACAGAATGGTTAAGGTGAGAGGAAAGATTGAATCATTGGGCGAATCTCTGCAGAATATTGAAATTTTTATGTCTTCGGCGGAAGAAGAATTTTCGACAAAAACCGATGAAAGAGGCAGATATGAAATATCGGTTCCCGCGGGAAGAAAATATATTTTAAAACCCATCGTGTCAAACTTTTATCTTGAACCGTCGGAAATGGTTTACGAGGATCTTAAATCCAACGTTATCCAGGATTTTTCTCCTTATATAACCGTTGAAGGCGAGGTTTTTGCGGACGGCAGGGCTGTGGCGGATGCTCCGGTAAGCTTAAACGGGGCGCATGTAACGAGCACAAACCAGTTTGGCAAATATAAAATTGAGAAAATAGATTACGGAATGCGCGCCGTTATCTCCGTTTATAAAAGCGGCGTTGTTTTTTATCCGAATTCAGCGGAAATCTCCAAGGCCGTTAATAATCACGAAAATGTTAATTTTATAGTTTCTTACTCAATTTCCGGAAAAGTATCGGCACAGGGCGGCGGAACCGTCAGCAATATGAATATAGAGGTAACGGGAAGCACAGCTACCAGCGTTACCACGGACTTTGGCGGAAACTTTGTGATTTTGGGGCTTGCGCAGGGAGGGTCGTTTGAAATAACTCCGAAAGCCGGAGGATATTCATTTACTCCTACTTCCAGAACATTTGCCGATTTAAGGGAAAGTTTTGTCGGACAGAATTTTTCGGCCGTAAAAGAGACATATACTATAAGAGGAAATGTCAATATCGGCGGAAAACCTATAAGAAACGCTGTTGTAAGCATATCAAAAAGAGCTTTAAAATATTATACGGATGATGAAGGGAACTTTAATATAGGAGGCCTTGATTACGGCACATATACTCTGTCCGTCTTCAGCAGAGATCATCAATTTGAGCCCATAACGGTTGAGTTGGATAAAAATACCGCAGTGCAATTTTCCACTGACATATCTCTTGGAGGAGTTGTTCTCTCCGGAAAGAAACCGATTTCCGGAGTTACGGTCGACGTTAACGGAAAAAAACATAAAACGGATGAAAACGGAAAGTATCTTGTGACAGGTCTTAAATATAACGGAGATTATCTGCTTTCTTTATCTGCGCCGGGAGTTATTTTCAGTCCTTCGCAAAAAGAATATTCCGAAGTTAAGAGAAGCGTGCTAAATGAAATTTTTAACGCGTCTGCGATCATTAACGGAAGAGTAACTTTCAACGGAAAGGGGCTTGGCGGCGCGCTGATAACGATGAGCGGCAGTCCTGAGACATATAAATCCGACTCTAACGGGTATTTTTTAATACAAAATGTACAGCTTGGACAAGATTATACTTTGGAAATTTCATGTCCGGGATATAAATTTGATCCGCCGAAAAGAGAATACAAAAACCTTGAAGGCGGAAAAATGGCGGAAAATTTTAAAGCGTCCGTTGACGGTCTAAGCATAAAAGGGACTGTCACTGCCGGCGGGCGTCCTCTTAAAAAAGTTAATGTTGTGATCGAGGGCACCGCAAAATCTCAGACTGTGACCGATGAAGATGGCGTGTTTATGTTTGACGGTCTTGCCGCAAACAAGAGATATGAGCTGACGGTTTTAAGCAAAAATCATAAATTTGAAGTTCCCAGCGCGGTCATTGAGAGACTTGATACGGACAAAGAAATAAATCTGGAGCCGGGGCAAACGGCTTCCGTCGTAAGCGTCGGAGAAGAGCCCGGCACAAAAGCCGCTCCCGAAGCAAGACCCAAAAGAACATATTTCAAGGTAAGCGGAAAAGTGACTGTTGACGGTGTTCCTTTAAAGAACGTTTTAATAAAAAATAAGCTCGGCGATACGGCGACAAACGCTTCGGGCGACTACACTATTCCGGTTGAAGCCGGCGATACGATCGAAGTAACTCCATCTCTTGCCGGATATGTTTTCAGCCCGGAAAAACTTGTCGTGGAAGATATAAAAGCCGCAGCTTCAAATATGAATTTCAGGGCAAATTCAAACAGCCACTCGTTAAGCGGACAGATTGTCAACAAAGATTTGAAAGGCATTAAAGGCGTTTCGGTTAAAGATTTGAACTCCGAAGACGATTTTATGACCGATTCAAGAGGCAACTATAAAGTGACGGGTCTGCTTCATCAAACCTCATGCATAATCGTGCCGGATTCGGGCGATTACAATTTCTATCCTGAAAATGTGGAGTTTTCTATTGATCAGGATCTGGAGGCAAATGACATTTACGCTTATCCCAAGAAATTAAGGAAAGCGGAAGCTTTTGTTTACGGCGGCAAAAATTCATCAATAGACATAAACGAAAACTATGTTTCGGTAGTTATGGTTTCGCCTGAGGGCGGAAAAGTTTCCGTGAAGATAAGAGACGGCAAAAATGTTATTAAAGAATTTGAAACTAATTTGTCCGCCAATGCGGCGTCCGTTATAGACTGGGACGGACAGACGGGTACCGGATCGCAGGCGGCGGAAGGAAGTTATTCGGTTTTGATCGAGGGTTCGGGTTTTAAAGGAGACGTTTTAAATTTTAAGGTTTTTTAATGAAAGAAGATAAGTTAAAAGTAAAACTGAAAAACAATCCGTACGATATTATCATTTCCGAAAGAGAGCGGGATTTCCTGCTCTCTTTTAAACATTTTGCGCGCTCTAAACGCGTTTTTATTGTCACGGATAAAAATGTCGCAAAACTCCATCTCAAAAAATTTGAAAATATGCTGCGCGAAGCCGGATTTATATGTAAAAGCGCGGTTATAGAACCTGGAGAAACCGGAAAAAATATTAAATCATTAAGTTATTTGTACGATAAAGCTTTGGACTGCGGAATTGACAGAAAAAGCTGCGTTGTCGCGTTAGGCGGCGGAGTTGTCGGAGACGTCGCCGGATTTTTTGCGGCAACGTATATGCGCGGAATCAAGCTCGTGCAGGCGCCTACGACGCTTTTGGCAATGACGGACTCTTCCGTCGGCGGAAAAACGGCCGTAAACACTTCCGGAGGAAAAAATATTGCCGGCGTTTTTTATCAGCCGTCTTTGGTATGGATAAACGCTTCTTACCTTTTAACTCTTCCGGAAAGGCATATACGCAGCGGCATGGCGGAAGTTATCAAATACGCTTTGACGTTTGACAAAAATTTTTATGATTATTTATTAAATCTTTTTAACAAAGGATATTTTTCTTTCAAAGAGTTTAACCGTATAATTTATAAAAGCTGCGCGTATAAGGCTTCTGTCGTAGAGAAAGATGAAAAAGAAACAAAAGGGTTAAGGGAAATTTTAAACTTCGGACATACTTTGGCGCATGCTTTGGAAACATATACGGATTATAAAAAATTTCTTCACGGCGAGGCCGTTGCTTTGGGAATGTTATTCGCGGCGAAACTTTCTTATGAGCTTAAATTGTGCAAAAAAGACGTTTATCGGGATACGCTGGAAATTATAAGATGCGGCGGTTTTGATTTTAATGCGGGTACGCCAAATCCGGAAAAGCTTGTTTCCCTGATGACAAAAGACAAAAAATCCGTTGATGGAAAAATAAGATTTGTGCTTTTAAAAGATATCGGAAAACCCGTCGGCGGAATTGTCGTCAGCGGAAAAGAAGTTTCAAAACTTCTTAAAAGACAGTGGATATTGAATAGCTAATAACGAAAAAGCCGCTTTTGCTGCCGCTGCGGAATTCATGCCGGCTGTTTATAAAATCCGTAAAGGAAGATAAAAATGAAAATACTCGTCATAAACGGGCCGAACATAAATATGCTCGGCGTAAGAGAGCCTGAAATATACGGAAATATTACGCTTGCCGATATAGAAAAGGAACTCGGCTCTCTTGCGAAAGAACTCAAAACGGATATTGAATTTTTTCAGTCAAATTATGAAGGTGAAATAGTAGATAAAATACAGCAGTCGCTGGGAAAAATTTCGGGGATAATAATCAATCCCGCCGCATACACGCATACCTCTATTGCAATAAGGGACGCTTTGTCCGCCGTTGCGGCGCCGTCGATTGAAGTTCACATTTCAAACGTATATGCCAGGGAAGAGTTCAGGCACAGCTCTTTTACTGCCGGAGTATGCGTCGGGCAAATTACCGGTTTCGGCATTGACGGATATCTTTTCGCTTTAAGAAAACTTGTAAAAATTTTAGGATAAATAATAATTGGACGGAAAAAAAGCGCATACAAATCAAAAAAAGCCCTGAGAGTAAAACTCTCAGGGCTTTTGTGTTGGTTAGGTTAGATTTTCTTTATGTTCGAAGCTTTGGGACCTTTGTCAGAATTCACGACTTCAAATTCAACGCTGTCGCCTTCTGCTAACGATTTGAAACCGTCGGACTGAATCGCCGAATAGTGTGCAAATACATCGCCTGATCCGTCATTGTTGGAAATAAATCCATAACCTTTCTGGTCGTTAAACCACTTCACTTTACCTTGTGCCATTTGCTGCAACTCCTTGTTTTTTCTATCCGTTCTACGGATAACTAATTTCCGTCCACATTGTGAACGCTTCAATATTTAATAAAATAATTATATAATTGTCAAGCGGATATTTTAATATTTTTCAATAAATCCGATTCGGATTTTGCCGCTACCACAAGGGGTGTTAAAATGCTTCAAAGTATAATCGAAATAACCATACATTCTTTTACCGTGCTTGGCGGCCTCCTATGGTTATTTCTTATCTTTATATTTTTTGCTTTTATGGCGTCCGTAAAAATTGCGCGCGGGAAAAGGGCGCCGGATTGGACTCTTAAAGAGTTAACATACCACTGGGATGCATTATGTTATATTGTATTAATAAATGTTGTCTCTTTCTTTATAATAAGATTCTTTTTTATGGAATATACGGTATTGGCGTCGGCAATATGTTTAGTTTGCAATATTTTTCTTATTCCTTATATTTTATGCGCAGCGGCGGGTTTTGTGTTTGAATCCATGCCGGATTTTTTTAAAATATCAGCCCTGTTTGTTTCCATTTCGGCATTTCTTTTTTTCTTATTTGGGCTGTTTATTCATTCTTTAAAAATCTAGTCAGGAGCGTACATGAAAGATAAAATAAAAAAATTATTTGATAAATATCAAACTGAAGCTTTTATATTTGCCGGAAGAACTGAAACTTTTTACCTTACCGGAGCCGGCTTTGACGGGTTTTGGATTTTGGCGGTAAAAGATAAAATATATGCGATTTGTTCTAAAATGATTGAAAATCAGGTAAAAGAGTTTTTTGCCGGACAGGATATACATATATATATAGGAGCGCCTTTTACGGAAAAAGCCGCGGAAATACTGAAAGAAAATGAAACGTATTGCGTTTTGCTGGATCCAAGATACATTAATGCCGCGGATCATATTATGCTGAATTCAAAGTTTTCGGATCAAAAAATAAAAATTGAAACGAAAACGGGTCTTTTAGATGAGCTGCGTTTGATAAAGACTTCTGGCGAAATAGAAAATCTTAAAGAGTCATGCCGTATAGTTTCCGAAGTCTGCGAAACCGTTAAGA
The DNA here is from genome assembly GCA_009776745.1 of Endomicrobiia bacterium. GTDB lineage: Bacteria > Elusimicrobiota > Endomicrobiia > Endomicrobiales > Endomicrobiaceae > Endomicrobium_B. The sequence continues at coordinate 16,611 of WRNH01000042.1, forward strand.
GAGAGCTTAGACCCGGGCTTACGGAGCTTGATGTGCATTACAGAATAATAGAACTATTTGCCAAATATAAGGTAAAAGAGAGTTTTGCGCCTATAGCTGCCGCCGGAAAAAATTCGGCAAATCCGCATCATGCCAGTTCAAGTTATAAAATAGCCGAAAACGATATAGTAATGATAGACCTTGGCTGTGTATATAAAGGATATTGTTCTGATTTGACACGCACATATTTTTTAGGTAAAATTAACTCTAAATTCATGGAAATTCGGGATATAGTCAAAAAATCCCAAAATGCCGTTTTGAAAGAAATAAAAGCAGGACTGCCGTTTTCGTGTGCCGATAAAACCGCAAGAGCGGTTATAGATGCGGCCGGGTATAAAGATAATTTTATCCATAATACCGGACACGGAATAGGAATAGAGATTCATGAGATGCCTTCGCTTTCGTCAAATGCCGAAGGTGTTTTTTTACGGAACATGGCTGTAACGGTTGAGCCGGGCATATATTTAAACGGCGAATTCGGGATAAGAATAGAAGATACGGTTTTAATAACGGACAAAGGCTGCGAAATTTTGACAACAGCAGAGAGGTAAAAGATAAATAGGTAATAAGTAATAGGTAAAAGGTAATAGGTATTGAGTTTCGGCAAAGCCGAAATATAACCTTTTACCTATTACTTATTACCTATTATCTGTCGTTAAAAAAGGGGATAGCAAATGGTTTCAACTTCGGATTTCAGAAACGGGCTTAATATTTTAGTTGACGGGGAGCCTTACCAGATCACCTGGTTTCAAAACCATAAACCAGGCAAAGGCGGGGCAGTAATGCGCGTTAAGCTCAGACATCTTAAAAAGGGCGGCACGATCGAACGCACTTTTAAGTCGGGAGAAAAATTTGAAGCTTTAAGCATTACAAGGCAGAAAAAGCAGTTCCTTTATAAAGAGGGCGAAAATTACAATTTTATGGATATGAACACTTACGAGCAGGTAAGCGTTGAGCCTCAATTTCTCGGCGAAATGGTAAATTTCCTTACGGAAAACCTTGAAGTTGAAGCCATTTATCTTGAAAGCGAGCTTATCGGAATAGATCTTCCGATTATCATGGAAATGACAATAGCGGAAGCCGAGCCGGGAGTTAAAGGCGACTCCGTTTCAAATATGACAAAAATGGCAAAACTGGAAACCGGCGCCGACATCCGCGTGCCTCTTTTTATCAAAGAAGGCGACAGAGTGAAAGTGGACACAAGAACCGGCGAGTATGTGGAAAGAGTCTAAACGGCAGGTAAAAGGTAATAGGTAATAGATAAAAGGTTATATTTCGGCTTTGCCGAACAACTGCCTTTTACCTTTTACTTGTTACCTATTATCTGCAGTTAAGGGGTGTATATGAATCCGCAGGAAATTAAAGAATTTTTGAAATCTATACATGATACGGATATTGAAGAAATTCACTATGAAAACGGTGAAAATTCTTTGTATATGAAAAAAAATCATGTTGAAGCGATTGTTCCGGCAGTAAAAGTTAAAGAAGTTCCGGCAAAAGAAAAAGCCGCTGCCCCTAAATCAACAATAGCCGCGATAAAATCAACTATGGTAGGCACTTTCGCAATCGCGCCGAGCAATGATAAGCCTCCTTTTGTTATGGAAGGCGACAATGTAAAGTCCGGACAAAAAGTCGGCCAGATCGAAGCTATGAAGATCCTTAAAGATATTCATTCGAACGTCAGCGGAAAAATAATTAAGATTTCCGTTTCAAACGGGCAATCCGTAGAGTACGGACAAGAGTTATTTTTGGTAGATACAAAATAATTTAGAGGCAGAGAGGCAGGGAGAGAGGCAAAAGTCGTTGTTGAGCATCTTTGCATCCCTGTATCTAATCTTCTGAAATCGGAGATTTTATTGTGTTTAAGAAAGTCTTGATAGCAAACAGAGGCGAAATCGCATGCAGAGTAATAAGAGCATGCAGAGAGCTTGGCGTTAAAACTGTTGCCATACATTCCGAAGCCGATAAAGAAAGCATGCATGTTAAGCTTGCGGATCAGTCAATATGCGTAGGGCCGGCAACTTCGTCTGAAAGTTACCTCAATATACCCAGTATAATTGCCGCGGCGGAAATTTCCGGCGCGGACGCCATACATCCGGGATACGGATTTTTAGCGGAAAATACTTATTTTGCCGAAGTTTGCGAAACGTGCGGAATAAAGTTTATCGGTCCAAAAAAGGAATCGATCGAAAAAATGGGCGATAAAATTGCCGCTATAGCTCTCATGAAAAAAGCCGGAGTTCCGGTCGTTCCCGGTTCCGGCGGTCCCGTTGACGCCGACGATCCGAAAGTTGCCGCTCTTGCGAAAAAAATCGGATATCCGGTAATTATCAAAGCGACGGCAGGCGGCGGCGGAAAAGGCATGAGAATCGTTGTCTCCGAAGAAACGCTCAGAAACTCGATTATCATGGCTCAGGAAGAAGCGAAAAGAGCTTTTGGAAATCCGGACGTTTATATGGAAAAATACGTTGAAGAACCTCACCATATAGAGTTTCAGATTTTGGGAGACGCTTACGGCAAAGTGTGTTATCTTCCGGAAAGAGACTGTTCCATTCAAAGAAGACATCAGAAGCTTGTAGAAGAAAGTCCTTCGCCTTTTATAGACGACGCTTTAAGAAAAAAGATGGGAAAAGCCGCTAAAAATGCCGCTGCCGCAGTAGGATACGTTACTGTCGGCACGGTTGAATTTTTAGTGGATAAAAATAAAAAGTTTTACTTTATGGAAATGAATACGCGTATACAAGTCGAACATCCCGTCACCGAAATGATAACCGGAATAGACCTTGTAAAAGAGCAGATAAAACTTGCTGCCGGAGAAAAACTTTCTTTTAACTCTGAAAAAATAAAGATCCTCGGACATTCCATAGAATGCAGAATAAACGCCGAAGATCCGGACAAGGATTTTATTCCGTGCCCCGGCAAAATCGGAAAATTGTATCTTCCGGGCGGACCTGGGATCAGGCTGGATACGCACGTTTACTCGGGATATACCATACCTCCGTTTTATGACAGTTTAATAGCGAAGATCATATCTTTCGGCGAAAACAGGGAAGAATCGATTCTCAGAATGCAAAGAGCTTTAAAAGAAGTTGAGATCGAAGGGATAAAAAACACTTCAAGTCTTCATTATAAAATTATGTCGAACGGACAGTTCCGCAAAGGCGGAGTGGCAACTGATTTTCTGCCTAAATATATTTTCGGAAGATAAAGACGGCAAGTAAAAGATAAAAGGTAATAGGTAAAAGGTAACAGATATTGTGTTTCGGCTGGGACAAAGTCC
>WRNH01000043.1 GCA_009776745.1 Endomicrobiia bacterium
CCATTTGCGACAGCATTACATAATCCGTTTTGCCGGTGCCCATTAGTGGGATTTTTTCCAAAATTTTTATGTTTTTCGGCACGAAAAGTTCGCTTAAGCCCTGCTGTTTGAAAGCTGCCGATATTTCGTTAAACACTGTTGCTTTGCGTGTGGTGAATAAAACTAATTGTTCGCCTTTTTTTTCGTCCGGTATGGCTACTACGGCGTGGGCTTCCTGCGGCCATAATTTGTTTATGGCGGTTTCAACTGCGCTTAGCGATACCATTTCTCCTGCGATTTTGGAAAAGCGTTTTGCGCGTCCTTTTATTGAAACAAAACCGTCTTCGTCTATATCCACAATATCGCCCGTGTCATACCATCCGTCCTGAGGCGGCTGTATTGTGCCGGGATTGTCTTCTTTTAGATAACCCAGCATAATATTTTTTCCTTTGACAAAAAGTTTTTTGCCTTCATCCATGCCCGTTACGGCCTCAAGTTTGGCTTCTATGCCGGGAAGCAGACGTCCGACAGTGCCGCGTTTAAAATACATCGGCGTGTTTATTGACAAAGCCGGCGCGGTTTCCGTAGCACCGTACCCTTCCAAAACGCGCACGCCGAAAGTGTCGGTGAAAATGCGGTAAGTTTCTTCTTTCAGCTTTTCGGCGCCGGCTACGGCCAGACGGACGGAATGAAAATCATAAGGATGCGCAGCTTTCGAATAACCTTTTAAAAAAGTATCCGTACCGAAGATAACAGTCGCGTTTCTGTCGTAAATAAGCTCGGGCACTATGCGGTAATGCAAAGGAGAAGGATACAAAAACACTTTTATGCCGGAAAGCAGCGGCAGCATAAGCCCGCCTGTCAGGCCGAAAGAATGGAATATCGGCATAGCGTTAAACACATTATCCGTTAAGCCCAGATCCAGCACGCTTTGCAATTGGCGGCGGTTAGCCTGAATATTCTCATGGCTTAACGCAACGCCTTTCGGTGTTCCTTCGGAACCGCTGGTAAACAAAACCGCGGCCGGATCTTTTGAGGAAACTTTTCCGCGCGACGATCTATAATATGTCCTCGGAAAATAAGAGGCGGCCAAGGCGATCATTTTATCTTTAAAAGATATTTGTTTTTTAATGTCTTCCAGATAAATTATTTTTATGCCCGCGGTTTCCATAGCCTGCACAACTTTGCCGAGAGCGGCTTTTTCCGTGAACTCTTTTGATGTGTACACGTTTTTTATTTTTGCCGACTTGCAGCAGGAAAGCATATTTTTTACTCCCGTGGAAAAATTAAGCATGCACGGAATGATATTAAACGCGTGCAGGCCGAAAAACGTTCCTGCCGCCGCTATGGAGTTGGGCAGCATAAAACCCGCATACTCTCCTTTTTCATTACATTTTGAAAATTGTTTTCCCAAAGCAAAACAGAGCGTTAAAAATTTTCCGAATTTAAGAGGTTTCATACTGATATCTTCTATGATATTTTTACTTCTGCCTGCCAGATCCTTTGCGTCAAGCAGAGAGTCAAACAAAGTTTCCTCGGTGTTTTGCGAGGAATATTTCATGGCAGACATTATATCGTAAAGTTTTCTTACCGACGCGGTTCTGCGGGCACGCCCTTGCAAAGTTTCAGGCAGGTTCAGTTTCGTTACAGGCAAAATATTAATCGTTATTTTACTCTGCGGGCGCGTTTTAAATTTTGTTCCGAAGCGCGAAAATACGGAATATTGGCTGCCTTCTATGCATACTGGCAATATTTTGGCATTGCTTTTCTCGGCAATCATAGCGGGTCCCGGATAAATTTTCATTAAAGCGCCGGTTGTTGTTATTCTTCCTTCCGGAAAAATCACCACGCGGTTTCCTTTGTTTACCGCTTCAATTATGGATTTGACGCCCATAGGATTGGTTGGATCTATTGGGAAATATTTGGCAAAATACAGAAACGGCTTAATCCACCACGACTGCGCAATAAAAGTGTTTACGGCAAAATAAAATTTACCGGGCATATAAGTCCATATCAATACCGCGTCTAAAAAAGAAGTATGATTGGCAATTATTATCATATTGCCTTTTGCGTTTTCCATATTTTCTAAACCTGTGACTTTTACGCCGTAAATTAAATCCAAAATACGCGTTGCGATCATTCTTACAATATGTTCGGGAAGCAAACCTAATATATACACGGCCACGACAGTATTGGCTATGGCAATAAACGTAAAAATAGCGGGGATGGCAAACCCCATAGCAAATAAACCCGCGCAAACTCCGCTGCCCACAACCATAAATAATGCATTGACAATATTGTTTGTAGCTATAACGCGCGACCGCATTTTTTCGCCGGCTAACATTTGAAGCATAGCGTTCAAAGGCACTACGTATAATCCGCCCAGAAAAGCAAAGAAAAACAAATCTAAAGTTATTCTCTGCCCGCTCCACGCGGAAATAAAAGTTTTATAATTAACTGCAGTTTCCGGCATAATAAAACCTTTTGACGCAAAGGCAAGGTCTGCTATAAATAAAGTCATCAGAATAATGCTTAACGGCACATATTTGCTGCTTACCTTGCCTTTTAATAATGATTGACAGGCAATGGCGCCAAGCGCTATGCCGGAAGAAAATAATGTAAGCAAATAAGTAAATACGGTAGCGTCGCCGTTCAAAACATTGCTTGTGAAAGACGGCATTTGGGAAATAAGTACGGCGCCTATCATCCAAAACCATGAAATGCCCAATATACAAAGAAAAATTTCTCTTCTGCGTTTTATAAATTTTATATTTTTCCAAGTGGCTGCTAAAAAGTTTTTATTTACCGTTATATCGGGCGAGGCCGCTTCTATTTTAGGAATAAATAAACTTGCCAAAAATCCCGCCAGAGAAACGCAGCCCACCCATAAGGATATTGTCTTGAGTACATTGCCGGCGCCGGCCATTATTGCTCCGCCAAGTATAATACCCTGCAAAATAGCGCCGTAAGTGCCGGCTTCAACAAGACCGTTTCCGGCGATAAGTTCGTCTTCTTTTAAAATATTCGGCAAAATACTGTATTTAACGGGTCCGAAAAACGCGGACTGCGTGCCCATTAAAAATAAAACTAAAAGTAAAATATGCGGACTTTGCAGGTAAAAACCGAGTATCGCAAGCGCGACGATAATAAGTTCCGCAAATTTGAGCGCTTTTATCATCAAATCTTTACGGTATTTGTCGGCAATCTCGCCGGCAGTGGAAGAAAACAGAAAAAACGGCAGCATAAAAAGCCCTATTGCCAATGAAACGATAATACTTTTGCTGTCCGCAGATATGGAAGTTACTTTATACATTACAAAAGCTGCCATCGAGGTGCGGAACAAATTATCATTAAACGCGCCAAGATACTGCGTTATGTAAAATGATAAAAAAGTCCTTCTGAATAGTATTTTTATTAAATTTTTCATTTTTGCTCCCTTTGTTAATCTTTTATTTTAAACAATGACGACCCAGTGGTTTCATTGGCAAATCCATGGGGATAAGTTAATAATCGAGTTGTTTTACATGTATTTTATTGTTTTTTAAATATACGATTCTATTATCTAAAGTATAGTTTTTTTCTAGCGTAGGGTTACTATACCAAAAGATATATTCACTTCCTTTTGAGATATTTTTGTCAATTAGTACTGTTTTTTTTGTTGCTAAATCATATGAATATATATTTATGTTGTTTGCATGCTCAATAGATCCTGCACCAAATGGCAATTTTGTAGCTCCGGTTATTTTTCCTTGATAATAATAAATTTTGTTATTATAAACCCCAATTACACCGTGATATGAATTATTACCTTTATCCAAACTAAATAATTCTTGTTTTTTATTGGTATCAATATCAATTAAAGAAAAAGTGGCATCACGCCAAGAGTAATTAATAAAATTATTATTATATATTCCATATGGAGTATCTTTTGAAACGTCAAATATTCTAACATGACTGCTTGCGCTCATAATTTCTCTGTTTTCTTGCACGTCTTCGGGATTCCCTTGTCTGTCTATAAAAATAAAATTTCCTTTCATAAATAATAGTTTACTAGAGCTAGAATATATATGATAATATGCAGGAGTTGCTATATTTTTTGATGTTTTAGTATTCATATCATATTCATATATTTCTATATTCTTATCTCGTTTATAATAATAATATAACCTATTATTATAAATGCCTATATAGTAACAGTGTCCATAAATCGGCAGGTATTCAAGTTCATTTAATACGAAATTATACTTGGCAAACACATCAGAATCTCTATTGTAGAGATCATTATATAACTTTAAATAAATACTATCCCCTGCTATTAAACAATCCCTTGAATCATGAAAGAGAAATTTTAAGTTTCCTGCTATTGTTATTTTTTTTACATCCCCAGTATCTATATTTTCTATATATAATAAGTCGTTGTCATTCGATCTTTCTGTATATATTATATTTCTATCATAAGTTCCTAGTATTTTTAATGATCTTGGATTATGTGGTGAAAAATTATTTTTTGTTTCTCCTATATAATTACCGTCATTAGCATATATACATGAATAATATTCACTACCGCCGCTTGGAAGGCTAACTACTATTTTATCATCAAACACAGTCAAAATTTTAGGGTCTCTAATATTAGATAAATTAATATTTGTTCTAATTTGTTCTTTAGATTGTGATTTTCTAATTGCTTCAGTAACTGATGTGCTAATTTGTTTTTTATTTATAAATAAGTTTACGAACATTATCAACCCTGTCAATATTGCTATTATTAATATTTTTCTCATAATACGCCTCCTAAATTTTCCTACTTTTTCAACCGATTTAACTCTATATTCCGCATCTTTGTCTTTATAGATTCTTCTCTCTTTTTAACAGCTTTTAATTCATTCATAATAATCCTTATTGATTTTTCATTTTATATATATTATAGCAACTCTTATAATTTTTTCTATTCGGTATCTTTTTCAAACAATTTGACAATACTTAATAAAATATTTAAGGAAAGTAATACAACAAACAGCAATATTTCAATATAAATCACACTCTTATTTATAAGTACAAATATTATTATTGGTAACGCAATAGACAACAGAACAGCATAAAATGGTGCAGAACCGCTTACAAATTCATCGCTTAAATTTTCCGATGCGATCATTCTTATTAAAAAAACATATATCAAATATGTAACTAATCCAAAAGATAATACAAATACTAGAAAATATGTTAACATTATTGCCCAAACTAACGGTGAAAATATGTCAAGAAATATTGAAAACACTCTGTCCAACTCAGAGCCATGCACTCTTGCATTGTATATATGTTCTAGCCAGTTGTAAGCAACAGATAATATAGAGATTAAAATAAGCATTACTAATACTACTTTCCACCAATTTAACTCTATGTTCCACCTCCCTTCCTGTATATCATCTTCTTCACTCTTTTTAAGAGTTTTTTTCTTTGCAAATGTTGCCCTTAATGCCGCTAATACATCTTTTTTATTTTCTTCCTTATTTTCTTTGGATGTTGACTCCGTATTTAACATTGTCATGTCTCCTTTTTGGAAGCTGGGAAGTTGAGAGGAGCTGTGGTCATTTCTTCTTTGTCGTTGTCCTTGTCTTTACCCATCTTCCCAACATCCCAACTTCTCATCCTCTGCCTTTCCTGCCTTTTTCGTCTTTTCCCAACTTCTCAACATCCCATCTTCTCAGCTTCTGTCTTTTAACTCCACACTTTTTTTCAATGTCTCTTTTAATCATTTATTTTAATGCATCATTAAATTGTAATCGGGTTCTCTAAAAATCCTGTTTGTCATCAAACATAGCTAACTTTCAATTATTTCTTTATAACCTTCTGCTGCTTCTTCAGGCGCTTCATTTTTATTTTCTGCCGCCGAAGATATTTCATTTAAATTTTTTATTTTTTGCGTCAATTCAAAATGATCAAGGGTTTTCTTTAGTTCTGGATAATTTTTGCTTATGTAAATATTAGCATTGCGGATAAAGTTGATAAGATTCGAATATATTTTGTCGTCATTTGTTAAATTATCCGTATCCTCAAGAAATTTTTTATATTCCTGATAAGTCAGCTCATGTCTGAAATCCAAGATAAATTTCTGCAATTCCTGCGACGCGCGTTTATGATTTATTTCTTTACCGGCTTTTTCGGCGTGCTTTTGCAGTAAAGCGACATATTCCGGTTTTTCAATCTTACCGGCAGCATAATCTTCTGAAAGTTCGTCAATTAATTTAAGTCTCAACATATCTTTTTTATTATTTTGGATTTCAACCCCGTCATTTTTTACTTTGTTGATAATTTTCGGCATATACGCTATGACCAAAAAGAATAATGCGGCAATTATTACAATTACGTGCTTTGCAAACGGAGATTTTTTATTTTCGCTCTTTTTGGAAGTTTCTAATTCATTCATATTACCTCCCCTTTATATAAGTCTTTCAAATCAAAAAACCACTTTTCCAATATTTCAGTCATTTTTTCCTGATTGCCTGCTGAGATCAAATCCGTGCGTTTTTTTAATAGATTATTATATTCAGGCCATAATTTTTCAATAAAATCTCTGCCTTTTGCGGTCGCTTTAATGATATTTTCCCTGCGGTTATTTTTATTTTGCACGCGCGTTACAAGCTTGTCTTTATATAAACTTTCAACGATCTTGGTTACATTGCCGGCTGTTGTGATAAGACGCTGGACTATCTCAATTTGGTTCATTCCTTTGCCTTCATTTAGAAATGCCGCTATCATCAAAACGTTAAATTTAGGAGCGGTAAATTTATGTTTTTGGAAATACTCCGCAATTTCCCTTTCAAGCATACCGTAAATCATTGCCATAACATAAATTATGTTTTCATGCTTTCTCCCCTTCTGCGCGATAATGCCGTACTGTTCAAAATTACCCATAAATATCTCCTTTTAGAAGATGAGAAGTTGAGAGGAGCTTCCAGTGATGCAGAGATGCGGGGATGCAGAGAGGCAGAGTAACGACAGAAAAAAACATCCGTCTTTAATTCCACATTCTTTTTTTTGCCTTTGCCGTTACCATGCCTCTCTGCATCCCTGCTTCCGCCGTCATCGCCGTTACCCTGCATCCTCGCCTCTCTGCATCCCTGCATCTTTTTGTGTTAACTTCACACTTTTATTATAACATCTTCTTTTATTGTTTGCGCCGTAATTTCCGCAACTCTGATCAAATTATACAAAGAAATTGTTTCCTTGTCAATAGTTTCTTTGGAAATCTAAGCACGGGTTGCTGTGCGGTATCGGCGGTCTGCACGGGGTCTGTGCTGCGCGAAGCCGCAGTATCGCAGAATCTATAAATTTATTAACCCTGCGAGAAACTTCGTTTCCGCAGGGTGACAACTAAGCAGTGTGCTGTAGCAAGCTAATATTATCAAAATTTGTTTAAAAATAAAGACCTCTTGCAGTCTGCTTTCAAATTTTAAATAACATACCTCTTCACGACAAACGCATGAAAAAAAATGTCTCGACGATAGTGTTGCTATTCCCATCCTTCGGAGGGTGAGTGCGCGATGAATAAAGAGCGCGAGTCACGAACGGGCGCGAGATGTGAGCGCCATGTCCGGGAGCGAAGCAGAAGGTGGACGTCCTCAATTACAAATTTAGAGGATAAACTCCGCGGACGGGGTGGTCTCTTTACGGCAACCCCAACAACGACTACCCCCTGACACCCCTTCACAGAATGGGAATACTTGCTTCGCAAGTTTTCATGCGTTTGTCGTGTGCATGCCTATTGGCCTAGCTTGACAAAATGATGGTATTGAGTAAAATATAAATCGTATTGAGTAATTTTCAAAAAGAAGATGTTATACTAAAAAGTGCGGAGTTTGGAGAGAACCCAAAAAGATGCAGGGATGCAGAGAGGCGAGGAGGCAGGGTAACGGCGATGACGGTGGAAGCAGGGACGCAGGGATGCGGAGATGCAGGGTAACGGCGATGACGGCGGAAGAAGGGACGCAGGGATGCGGAGATGCAGGGTAACGGCAATGACAAAAAAAAAGAGCGTGGAATTAAAGACGGATGTTTTTTCTGTCGTTACTCTGCCTCTCTGCATCCCCGCATCTCTGCATCACTGGAAGCTCCTCTCAGCTTCCCAACCTCCCATCTTCTAAAAAAGGAGGGCATGTTATGTTTAAGCGCGCTTTAGTGAAAACGATCGTTGAGAGAATAAATGAGACAAGACGATTTATCCAAATAGTTACGGGCGCAAGGCAAACGGGAAAAACCACGGCCGTACAACAAGCGGCAAAGTCCGTTAAAATCCCGCAATATTTTGCAAGCACGGACGAAGCGCAGCTTTTATCGCGCCAATGGCTGAATAACGAATGGCAAAAAGCGCGGCATCTTCAAAAAAAATCCGGCAAAGAAGCGCTTTTGATCATTGACGAAATTCAAAAAATCCCGCAGTGGTCTTCCGTCGTTAAGCAATTATGGGACGAAGACACAAGAAATAAAACGGCGTTAAAAGTCATTTTGACAGGCTCATCGTCTTTACTTATTCAAAAAGGATTGAAAGAATCTTTGCTCGGGCGTTTTGAAGTCGTTCACAGCCCGCACTGGAGTTTTGGCGAATGCAAAAAAGCATTCGGCTACACATTGGACGATTTTCTCTTTTTCGGCGGATATCCCGGAGCGGCGGCATTAAAAAACGACGAATACCGCTGGGCGCAATATGTGGGCACTTCTATCGTAGAACCGACTCTTTCGCAAGACATTTTTTTGATGCAGGAAGTCCGCAAGCCGGCTCTGCTTACTTCTCTTTTTAAGTTAGGCGCGATATATTCGGCGCAGGAATTGTCTTACACTAAAATTTTAGGACAGCTTCAAGACGCCGGCAATACCGTAACTTTGGCGCATTATTTAGACCTGCTTGACAAAGCGAATATTCTGTGCGGCTTGCAAAAATTCTCGTCAAACAAACTAAAAGTCCGTCAAAGCAGCCCGCGGTTTTTGGTTTACGACACATCGCTTATGACATATTCCGACGGAACAAGCAGAAAACGTTTTCTTGAACTCCCTGACGCCAGAGGGCATTTAATAGAAAGCGCGGTCGGAGCGTATTTGCTTGCGCGAAGCAAAAAAGAAGGATTTGAAGTTTTTTACTGGCGTGAAAAAAATGCCGAGGCGGATTTTATTTTGCACAAAGGCAGCAGCCTTACCGCAATAGAAGTAAAAAGCGGACGCATAAAAGGCATCGAAGGAAGTTTGGCGTTCAAAAAGCTTTATCCAAAAGCTTTAAGCTTGATTATAGGCGCCCCTGATATCAGCCTGGAAAATTTTCTGCTCGGAAAAATTGATTTATTTGATTAGAGCGTGTTCTCACTCTCTAATTTTGATAAAATAAACGTATGGATATCAATGTTTCTAATATTAAAATTTCTTATGATGAAGTGCTCCAAAGGCTCGGTTATCTTAAAATGTCCGGCCGGCCGGATGAAAATCTTGAGATCCGGATAAAAGAATGCATGGAAACCGCCCAAAGGCTTATTATGCCCAAAGCCGCGATCGCTTTTGACAATATTATAGCGTCTGAAAATTTTATAATGTTTGAAAACGGCTATAAGATCGAAAGTTTGCAGGCTGCAAAACTGCTTACGGGCTGTTTTAAAGCATACGGTATTGCCGTTACGATAGGCGCGGCTCTTGAGAAAAAACGTAATGATCTGATCGCTCAAAAAGAAACTTTCAAAGCGCTTGTTTTAGACGCGGCAGGCTCTGTCGCAGCGGAGGAAATTATAAAAACTGCAAATGTTCAAATTGAAAAATTTGAAGAACGCAGCAATAATATTATCTCGAAGAGATTTTCGCCCGGATACGGCGATTGGGTGCTCCAATCGCAGACAGATTTTTTAAAATGGACAGGAGCGGAACGGATCGGCATAAGCCTGAACGAATCTTTTCAGATGATTCCGGAAAAATCGGTTTCGGCATTAATAGGAGTGAAAAAGACAGATAATAGAGACTAGTTAATAGATAATAGCTTTGGTGTTTTCGCAAAGCCGCAACGCAATATCTATACTCTATTCTCTCAACTCTATTATCTGTCGTAAATACTATGGACAAACAAAACTTTTTGGATCTATTAAAAAGCCGCGTCTTGATAATGGACGGCGCGACAGGCACGCAGCTGCAGAAAAAAAAATATCTTGACGGAGTAGAGATCCCCGAAGAACTGAATATAAAATTTCCGGAAAGGATTTCGGAAATTTATTCTTCTTATATAAACGCTGGGTCCGATATAATTTTGGCAAATACTTTCGGGGCAAATCCGATAAGGCTCAGGCAGCACGGTCTTTTGGATAAAGCTTCGGATATTATAGGCGCAGGCATAAATCTTGTCCGCAAAGCTGGAGCTGCCGCCGGAAAAGAAATTATAGCGGCGGGCGATATTTCTTCGCTCGGCGAATACATCGAACCGCTCGGGACCCTCACTTTTGATAAAGCTTACGAAGCTTTTGCATTTCAGGCGTCTATGCTTGCAAAACATAATGCCGACATAATAATCATAGAAACAATGACGGAAATAAAAGAGCTTAAAGCCGCAATTTTAGCAGCTAAAGATAATTTTGACGGAACGATTATCGCGCAGATGACTTTTTCGCAGGATGGCATGACGGTTACCGGAAGTGATATATTGAGTTTTATGACAATGGCGGAAAGTCTCGGCGCTGACGCGCTTGGACTTAACTGTTCCGTCGGAGCAAAAGATTTGGCAAAAATGGCAAAAACTCTTTGCGAAAATACAAATCTTCCGGTTTCGTTTAAACCAAATGCCGGCATGCCGGTATTAATAAACCGCGAAACGCGGTTTCCGGGTACCGTTGAAGAGTTTATCGAATCAAGCCTTGAAGCTTATTCTTACGGAGTAAATATGTTTGGCGGATGCTGCGGGACTGATCCCGATTATATTAAAGCGCTTTCGCGCGAACTTAAAAATAAAGCGCCCTCGGCGCGCAATATAAAAAAAAGATTTTATCTCTCGTCGAGAAACAAAGCTTTCGACATAAACGAAATAAAAAGGCCTGTAATTATCGGCGAAAGGATAAATCCTACAGGCAGAAAAAAATTTCAGGAAGAACTTCTCAACGGCATTTTCACGCTTGTTAAAGACGAAGCGCGCGCGCAGGCGGCCGCAGGCGCAAATCTGCTTGACGTAAATATGGGCGTGCCTAATGCCGACGAAATAAAACTTTTAACGGAAGCGGTAAACCAAATACAGGAAATTGTTCCCGTTCCTTTAAGCATAGATTCAAGCGATCCGAAAGCTTTGGAGCAGGCCGTAAAAAATTGTGCGGGAAAGCCGCTTATAAATTCCGTTAACGGCGAAGAAGCAAAACTTCAAAGTATTTTGCCGATAGCAAAAAGATACGGCTGCGGGTTGATCGCTTTGACCACTGATGAAAACGGGATACCGAAAACTGCCGCCGAAAGATTAAAAATTGCCGGCAAGATCCTCGAAGCGGCTGACAAACACAGCATTAAAAGAGAAAATATAATTTTTGATTATCTTGTGCTTTCCGTAAGCGCAACGCCGGAACAGATTCACGAAACATTAAATGCCGTCAAAGAATCAAAAAAACTTTATTCGGAATGCAAAATTCTTCTTGGCGTTTCAAACGTTTCTTTCGGTTTACCGTCAAGACAGACAATAAATTCGACTTTTTTAAAAATGGCTTTGGAAGCAGGAATCGATTTTGGGATAATTAATCCTCATGAAGACTGGGGTATCTTTGATACCTTTGCCAAAGATTTGCTTGATAATAAAGATCCGGGCGCAAAAAAATATATGGAGGCTTTCGCTTCTTTTAAAAAACAGACTGCAAAACAGGAGAACGAAGTTCTTGCGCTTGATAAGCAGCTGTATTTCGCCGTTTTAAACGGAAATAAAGAATCTGTCCCGGGAATTGCAGCAAAAATTATTGAAACGGACAATACTCCGTTTAAAACCGTAAACGATAATGTCTTGGACGCATTAAACCTTGTCGGAGATAAATTTGCGGCTAAAGAATATTTTCTTCCGCAAATAATAATGTCTGCCGAAGCTGCCCAGGCAGCATTCGCTGCCGTTAAAAAAATACTAAAAAAAGATGATCTTGCGTCAGCTGACAAAGTCATAATGGCGACAGTTAAAGGAGATGTCCACGATATAGGAAAAAATATCGTTTGCGCCGTGCTTGAAAGTTACGGCTTTGAAGTGATAGACATGGGGATCGACGTTGACGCACAGGATATCGTCGATAAAGCGCAGGAAGTTAAACCGATAGCAATAGGCCTTTCCGCATTGATGACTACAACGATGCCCGAAATGGAAAAAGTCATAAAAATAAAAAATACGGCTCACATACAGCCTAAAATAATAGTGGGCGGAGCCGCGGTAACAAAAAAATACGCCGAAGAAATCGGCGCGGACGCTTATGCCAAAGACGCTGTAGAGACCGCGAAATACGTTAAATCATTAAAAAAGTGAGCCCTTAATGAAAAAAGCAATTGTTATCGGCGCAACTTCGGGAATAGGAAGAGGCATTGCCAAAATATTGGCTGACAACGGTTATATTGTCGGCATTACCGGCAGAAGAACCGGACTTCTTGAAGAACTGAAAAATGAAAAACCGGATTCTTTTATTGTCAAATCATTTGATATAACCGATTTAAAAGAAACGGAAGCAAGGCTTCAAGAGCTTGTAAAAGAGCTTGGAGAAGTCGATCTTCTTTTTCTCAGCTCAGGCACAGGCGAGATCAACGGAAGGCTTATATTTGAAATTGAAAAAATGACGATAGATACTAATGTTACTGGTTTTACTTTTATAGCGGATTGGATTTTCAGATTTTTTGAAAAACAGGGTTTTGGCCATTTTGCCGCCGTCACTTCAGTCGCGGGGATCAGGGGAAGTTATATATGTCCTTCTTATAATGCGACAAAAGCGTATCAGATAAATTATATGGAATCTTTAAGACAAAAAGCTTTCAGGTCAAAAAAGCCGATCACAATTACTGATATACGTCCCGGATTTGTCGATACCGCGATGGCAAAAGGCGAAGGCCTTTTCTGGGTAGCTCCGATAGATAAAGCAGTAAAGCAAATTTACAAAGCTTTGCTTTCAAAAAAGCAGGTAGCATATATCACAAAACGCTGGTTTTTGATGGGGATCCTTTTGAAAATAATGCCTGAGTTTATTTATAATAAAATATGAAAAAAGGCAATAAACCACTAGAGTCTGTCGACAGATTCTAGAATGACAATAAAGACAAAGCAGAAAAACAGATATCTATGAAAAAATATTCAGAAGAGACGCAGCTTAAAATACTCCCGTGGCTTGTCGCGGTGTCTTTTTTTATGCAGATGCTGGACAGCTCGATCTTAAATACGGCTTTGCCGGCAATCGCCGACAATTTTGGAGAAAATCCGCTTCAAATGCAGGCTGTTGTAGTGGCTTATTTATTGTCTGCCGCGGTTTTTCTTCCCATATCCGGCTGGCTTGCAGACCGTTTCGGCGCAAAAAAAATCTTTTTGGCGGCAATAATTCTTTTCACTTTCGGTTCATTGCTTTGCGCTATTTCAAATTCGCTTATTACGCTTTCAGCCTCAAGAGTCATACAGGGAATGGGTGGCGCCCTTCTGGTGCCGGTAGGCAGGCTGGCGGTTTTGCGCGTTTACCCCAGAAAAGAATTTGTAAAAGTTTTAAGTTTTATAGTATTGCCTGCGCTCATAGGGCCTTTGATAGGCCCGGCTCTAGGCGGGTTTCTTGTCCAATACGCATCATGGCATTGGATATTTTTAATCAATATCCCGATAGGAATTTTGTGTTTTTCCGCGGCAGTTTTTTGTATGCCGAAAATCAAGACTTTTGATACCGCTAAGTTTGACTGGCCTGGTTTTATCATATTTGACGGCGCCATACTTTTTTTATTTGTTTTTGCCTCAAAAACTTCGTTTTGCAAAATTGCAAAGACGCATGTATTTTTAATATCCGTAATACTTATTCTTATTTACTGCATATATTCCGCTAAAAAGAAAAACGCCCTGTTTAATTTTCAAATGTTTAAAAACAGAAGTTTTGCGATAGGGACCGCCGGAAATTTTTTTTCCAGATTAGCGGGCGGAGCCATGCCGTTTTTAACGCCGTTATTTTTACAGACTGCCCTGGGATTTTCTCCGGCAAAAGCCGGAGCTACGCTTCTTCCGATGGGGATTGCCGCCATATTTGCCAAATCAATAGTCAGCTCTGCGATAAAAAAATCCGGCTATAGAAAATTTTTAATAGTTAATACCGTATGTTTAAGCGCTTTTGTTGCGTCCATGTCTTTAATTGACCACAATGTAAACTATATTATCATGCTGATTTTGCTCGCATTTTTCGGAATGGCAAACTCTTTTCAATTTACCGCGGTAACAACTCTTTCGCTTATAGACCTTCCGGACAGTATGATAAGCGGCGGAAATACTTTGTCGTCGGTCGTCATGCAGGTTTCAATGGCTGCCGGCGTGGCTTTGGCGGCTTATATTCTTGCCGCCGTTGGACATTTTCAGGAAACGCACAGCTTTCATGCCGGAAATCTTTTGTTCACTTTTCATTCAACGTATATTATAATAAGTATAGTTTCCCTGCTGAGCGTTTTTGTTTTTATCTTTGTTCCAAAAGACGCCGGCTCAAAAATAAAAGACATAGATAAGATACAGCAAAGACAAACGGCAATCGGCAATGAGTAATTAGGGAGGAGGTAAAGTGAAAAAAATATTGTTGTTTTTCATGGCAGTCGGATTTGTAACCGCGGGATGCGGCGTTCCAAAATCTCCGGACAGCGTAGAGCAGGAATTGTCAGGAGGGTATAAAAGAACTTTTGACGGCGAAAAAACGGCGGTAATTATTGCCGGCGCGCAAAATAATGCAGAACTGCCGGAAATCAGCCATTTTAAAGAATTTATCGAATGGACTGACCGGCTCGGCAATGTGTATCCTATGGATTTCGGCGATGAAACAAGCCCTATGTATATCAAAGGAAGAAACGGAATAACTTATATTGCCATAAAAGTCCTTCCCGGAAAATACATACTTAACAATTTCATGCTAAGAGCCGCAAATGAAAATTATTACAGCGAAATAGATTTCAAAAAGCGTTATAACGCTTTTTTTGAAGTTAAAGAAGACGATGTTGTTTTTATAGGCATTTTAAAAACTTTTTTTGAAGGGATATCCGCGGATAAAACTAATCAGACAGGCGAAATTAAGATAAAAGCCGCAACTTATCTTGAAAACGGCAGAGAAGATTTTTATAAAATTTCGGACTTCTACAACAAAGTAACAAACAGTCAGGTTCAGTCAAACATAATGTATTGGAATGATCCGAAATCTTCAAAAAACGAAATTTTATTTTTGGAAGCGATAAGGAACAGGCAATAGGATTTTATCCTTTGCCGTTCCTTATCACCGGTCTTGCCTATTCGCTATTTACCGTCTTTAATGAAATATATGGCGGGCGAAAAACATTAAAATTGCTCCCGCAAACAGCATCAGTGGCGCAAATCTGCTTTTGCATTTATGGGTTTCCGGAATAAGATCCGAAGCCGCAAGAAATATAAATGAACCGGCCGCAGCCGCAAGCAATGCTCCCAAAACGTTCAGCGGCATGTTTTTGAAAAGCAGCATGCCTAAAACCGCGCCGACAGGAGTAAAAGCCGCGGTTAAAACAGAAAAGTTTAATATTTTCTTTTTTGAAGCTCCGCTGTGCAACAAAATGCCTGAAATTGTAATTCCGTCGGGAAGTTTATGAAACAATACCGCTATGGCCGTAAAAATTCCCAAAGCCGCGCCTGCTTCAAACCCTGCGGCAATAATTACGCCGTCTAAAAAAGAGTGAAAAGACAGGCCTATGACCGACATCGCGCCGATCGAAGAATGCGTTTCGCATCCTTCGTCGTCGTGACACGGGTGAAACAGTATGATAAACTGCAGAAAAAACATTATTAAAAAGCCCGCAAGAATATAAAATGACGCGTTTGCGTTTAATTCCATTCCTTCAGGGATCAAATGAGCAAAAGCGATCGCCAGCATTACTCCGGCCGCGAAATTAATTAAAAAAATGGAATTCTTTTCAGCCCATTTATGGAATTTCAATACCAAAAAAGCTCCAAGCATCGCGGATGAAGCGGCTAAAAGCGAATAAATTATTTCCCGCATGTTTTTCTCCAAAAAAATTACAGAGAGTATTATAAAAAGAATGCACGGGTGCGCGGCCGCATAGCAACAGCCGCGGCGGCTCTATGCCCCGGAGTTTGCCTTGAGCGCGCACCCTGGCTTCTATTTTATTTCCGGCAAATGAGTCAGCGCTTGCGCGACTTTTTCTTCCGGATATTCATAATCCGTCATCTTGCCCGAAAGATAATTGTCGTAGGCGCTCAAATCAAAATGTCCGTGACCCGAAAGATTGAAAAGAATGGTTTTAGCCTTTCCTTCTTCTTTCGCTTTCAGCGCTTCGTCGATCACCACTTTTATCGCGTGCGCCGATTCCGGAGCCGGAAGTATTCCTTCGGTTTTCGCAAAAGCTACCGCCGCTTCAAAAACAGCGCGCTGTTTTACGACAGCCGATTCAACAACTTTATGTTTTACTAAAGCAGACACTAAAGGAGACGCTCCGTGATAACGCAAACCGCCGGCATGTATTCCTCCCGGCATAAACGTATGTCCCAGTGTATACATTTTGAGAGCAGGCGTAAAACCTGAACTGTCGCCGAAATCGTAAGCTAAAACGCCTTTCGAAAGTTTCGGACAGGCAGACGGTTCCGCAGCTATAGCTCTTAAATACGGCTTTTTGCCCTGAAGTTTATCCATTAAAAAAGGAAAAGCCGCGCCGGAAAAATTTGACCCGCCTCCCAGGCAAGCCACTACTATGTCAGGATAATCGCCCGCAATTTCAAACTGTTTTTTCGCTTCAAGCCCTATAATCGTTTGATGCATCGCCACGTGGTTCAAAACGCTGCCTAAAGAATATTTGGCATTTTTTGAAGTTACGACATCTTCAATAGCTTCTGAAATCGCTATTCCCAAAGAACCTTCATTGTCAGGATCTTCCGCAAGAACCTTTTTGCCGGTCTCCGTACGGTTTGAAGGGCTTGAAAATACCTGCGCTCCGTAAACCTGCATCAGAGATCTTCTGTAAGGTTTTTGCTCGTAAGAAACTTTTACCATATATACTACGCACTCTATGCCGAACATTTCGCACGCCATAGAAAGCGCCGAACCCCACTGCCCCGCGCCGGTTTCGGTAGCTATTTTTTTCACGCCGGCTTCTTTGTTGTAGAAAGCCTGGGCTATTGCGGAATTGGATTTATGGCTGCCGGACGGGCTGACCCCTTCATTTTTGAAATATATTTTCGCGGGCGTATCCAAAAATTTTTCAAGGTTTACGGCTCTTATAAGCGGCGAAGGCCTCCAAAGTTTATATACTTCGCGGACAGGTTCCGGTATGTCTATAAATCTTTCGGAACTCATTTCCTGTTTTATTATTTCGTCGCAGAAAATAGGCTTAAAATCATCCGGCGTAGCGGGTCTTTTTTCACGCGCATTATAAGGCGGCTCAAGCGGTTCGGGAAGATCCGCTTGAATATTGTACCACTGCTTAGGCATATCCTGTTCGCTTAATATTATTTTTTTATTTGATTTTGACATTGTAGTCTCCTTTTTTAACGGCAAAGAATAGTTAATAGAGCAGTACAGAGCATATAGAGCCGTTTAAGTTTTCGCTTTACGAAAACACAGCAATCAGCCGTTACTCTCTACTCTGCGTTTTTTTTATTTTAGAGGAAAGCATTACCATCGAAACCCGGGAGTTTCAAAAGTGTTGGTATTATATGGTAAATAATGGAAAGGTTTTTGGTAACTCATTAAATTGGGATTATTATATAACTAAATTTTATAAAAGTCAAACTGCCGGATTACAAATAAAATAAGCGCTTTTTACATTTTACATTTCATATTGCGCGGCAAAGCTGCTGAATTATTGACATTTTTATCAAATTTTATTATAAATTAAATGCGTTTTGAAAATTTGCAACTAATATGTTGCGGAGGTAATATTCTGATGAAAAAGCCCGATGTCGTAAAGCAGGTTTCGGACGTTTCAGGTTTAACTCAAGGCGATTCCAACCGGGCAATAAAAGCTTTGATAAAAGTTATACAGGACACTCTGAGAAACGGCGAAGTTATTTCTCTTTCAGGGCTTGGTTCTTTCCGAGCTAAATCCCGCAAAGCCAGACAGGGCAGAAACCCGAAAACGGGCGAAGTGATTCCTGTTCCGCCCGGAAAAAAGGTTTCGTTCAAGCCCACCACCACGCTCAGGAAAATAATACAATAAAAAAGAAGATGAGAAGATGAGAAGGTGAGAGCAGCTGTGTTTTTAAAGGCTTTTTCCGTTGCTCAACATCACAACATCTCATCCTCAAATACGGATATAATTATGATAAACATAGAAACTTCAAAAAAATTAGATAAGCTGCCGCCGTACCTTTTTACAAAAATCAACCTTTTAAAAAATGAAGCTTATGCTAAAAAACTCGACGTGATCGATCTTGGCATGGGAAATCCTGACCATCCCACGCCGGCTCATATTGTCGACAGGCTCTGCGATACCGTAAAACATCATAAAAATACGCACAGGTATCCGCAGGCAAAAGGAATGCCGAAATTCCGCCGCGCGGTCACCGAATGGATGGGCAGAAGATTCGGCGTAACGCTTGACCCTGACAATGAAGTCTTAAGCCTTATCGGTTCAAAAGAAGGCGTGGCGCATCTGTGTATGGCATATTTAAACCCCGGCGACTATGTTTTAGTATGCGATCCGGCATATCCCGTACATTTTAACGGCGTGATTTTGGCAGGCGCGAAAATTCATTTTATGCCTTTGCTTGAAAAAAACAAATTTTTGCCTGACTTTGCAAAAATACCCGAAAAAACCGCCCGAAAAGCGAAAATGATGTTTTTAAATTATCCAAACAATCCTACGGCAGCAGTGGTCGAAGATAATAATTTCTGGAAAGAAGCCATAAGGTTCTGCAAAAAATATAATATTTTGTTAGTTTCGGATAATGCCTATTCGGAACTCACTTTCGGCGATTACTGCGCTCCTTCGATTTTTGAATTCGCCGGCGCTAAAGACATCGCGCTTGAGTTTCATTCTTTTTCAAAAACTTTCAATATGGCAGGCTGGAGGCTCGGCTGGGTTTGCGGAGCTAAAAAGCTTATTTACCCTTTAGAAAAATTTAAATCGTTTTTAGATTACGGTTCGCCTTCTTTTATGCAGCTTGCAGGCGTTGCCGCATTAAACGGTTCGCAGGACTGTATCCGCGAACTTTCCGCGTCTTATGAAAAAAGAATGAAAATGATGACCGCAGGACTAAAAAAGATCGGCTGGCATGCGCCCGAAACAAAAGGCACGATGTACATATGGACAGGCCTTCCGGACTGCCTTAAAAAAGAGGGTTCGCTCAAAGTCGCCGAAGATCTGTTAAAAGAAACGGGCGTGGCAGTTTCCCCGGGAGTAGGTTTCGGCAAACACGGCGAAGGATACATAAGAATATCCCTTGTGACCCACGACAAACGTTTCCACGACGCGCTGCTGAGAATAAACAAATTTACAAAATGCGCTCAAACTAGGGCGTGTTGACACATATAACGCGCATGCGTTTGGCCAAAACAAGCCCAAATGCAAGGCGCGACAACTAAGTTGTGACGAAGCAATAGCGAGACTATTGATAGGAGGCGCAACGCGGCAGTTGGGATTGTTTTGGCCAAACCCGAAGGGCTGCGGCAGCTTTTCGGCAAATTTCAG
>WRNH01000044.1 GCA_009776745.1 Endomicrobiia bacterium
GAAAATTCATACGCCCCGCCGGTTGTTTCTTTCAGCGTGCCTACTCCCGGAAACGGAATATGAATGCCGGCAATTCTTGTTCTGTTTTTTGAAACGTCTTTAAATATTTTTTTTCTGACATCTATTGCCGCTCTTGGATTCACGTCAAAAGTAACGGCCATGTTAGGGTCTGCTATCTGAATTTTTAAAACGTGCATCAAATCGCCGATCACAAGCATTTTTTGATCGTCTGAAGTTATTTCAAACATTGTGTGTCCCGGAGTATGGCCGGAAGCATCCAAAGCTTTGATTTCAGGTATTATATTATCTCCCCAATTACAAGTTTTTATTTTATCTCCGTACGCCGCCTGTACGTTTTTCGCCATTGCGGAGCTTCCCCGATCTTGAGTTTCGCTGTTGACCCAATAATTAAGTTCTTTTGCGTTCACATATATGTCCGCATTCGGAAAAGTTTTCTCGCCCGACGGAGTAATAAGCCCTCCTATGTGATCTCCATGCATATGCGTGATCAGCACAATCGTGACGTCCTCAGGTTCAACGCCGGCGATTTTCAGGTTATTTATCACTGCCCCTGTTCCGGTATCTATAAGAATTTTATGATTTTTTCCTTTTAAAAGAAAAGCGTTTATGGAAGAAGGGTTTTGATTATTAGCCATCACTTTTGCGATAACATCAGCCGTAGGCTGAAGAAGGATTTCCTTCCCCATATTCGTATCAATATCTTTAAGCGCGACAAATTCAAAATCCCCTACTTTATAAGTTCTGACCTGCCCGTCGACATCTCTGGCATACATATTTACAGCAGCAAAACAAAGCGCGGCAAAACATAAAAACACTTTTTTCATAACATCTCCTTTTTGGAAGATGAGAGGGTGGGAGGAGCTTCTAGCGATGCAGAGATGCAGGGATGCAGAGAGGCAGAGTAACAACAGAAAAAAACATCCGTCTTTAATTCCACGCTCTTTGTGTCTTTTCCGTTACCCTGCATCTCCGCATCCCCGCGTCCCTGCATCTTTTTGAGTTAACTCCACTCTCCGCCCTCCAAACTCCACTCTTTTTATTATAACATCTCCTTTAACGACAATGTGGAGAGTGAAGAGTGGAAATATTGTGTTTCGGCTCTGCTGAAACCTAATTGGGTTTCTCTAAAAACCTGTATTTTCAGTATCGTCATTGCGGCCCCCGAGCCGCAATCTCGTCGTGAACCACAGATTGAGGGTCAAGCCCGCAATGACAAAAGCGGGGTTTTTAGAGAGACATAATTATCGGTTTTCGCTCTGCGAAAACACCGTATCTTCACTTTTCACTCTTCACTCTGACGTTTTAAGAGATTTTACAAACTATTGAACGTCAATTCAACTTGGAATTAAATCTTTTCATGCTTACGGCAGCAATAACAATTCCGTTTTTTTTACATTTTTCGACTATGGAAAGAACCAACTTTATGCGGTAAGTAAAATTTTTGTCAAGGATTTTCCCTTTTCTCCATTTCAAGAAGGTAGTTTGCGGCGTCAAAGTCATCCTTTGAGGTTTTGGTGGGCTGTACATAATATTGTTTAACTTTGCCTTGTCCTGGGTTTTCAAGAACATATCTTGCGGCGTCAAACTCATTGTCTTCAACGGAAATCTGCACCTTAGCGGCCTCAAGCCTTGCTTTCTCCGCTTCCAGCTCAGCCTGTTTTATTTTTTCTTTTGACATTATTTTATATTTTTGAGAGCCGGCTGAGGCTGTCTTTTTTGCAGTATTTTTTGGAGGGACTTTTTTTCCAGTTTTTTTAGTAATCCCGGAAGCGGCTAAAAGTTCTTCCGCGGGATCATAATCCGATTTATATGTTTTGCTTTCCATACCGTTTTCTTCACCGTGTCCGGCAGCTGAAGCGTTGGAACGTCCGGATTCAAGCAAATAAGCCGCAGCGTCAAAATCATCGGACATGGTTTCATCCGCGCGATACATTGTTTCGTTTTCCTCGGATGAAGCTGCAGAGTCCGCCGGATTTTCATTATCTTCGGAAAGCAGCACAGCGGCAAATTCGTCGCCGTAATCCTTAAAACCCGCAAGATCTTTATCTTTAAATTTCTGTTTTAAAGATTCGTTGTCAAAATTCCCTTCTTTTGCCGCCGATTTATCTATTTTTATCTGCTGTTTTTTTATATTTTTTTCAAGTTTCAGCTGTTGTTTTTCATATTGGATCTGCTGTTTAAACTGCTCGCTGACTATACTTGAAAGCCTATAAAATCTGTAAGAAAGCGCCGCTTTGTGAACGTCTCCGTTTCCGCTTTCATTTTGATCAGCTATAAAAGCATAGTCAAAAATCACGTTTTTTATATCCAGCCCGAACCCCGCAAAAAACAATCCCCTGTCTTTTAAATCTTTATCGTATTCATAACCGCATCTTAAAGCGGCAGCCCTGTAAAAAATTTCAAATCCGGCGCGGGGATTTATTTTATCTTCATCAATATTTTTTTGCGTCGCTCCGGCTTCAATCTGAAACATAAAATTGTTTATATCCAAATCAACGGATATGTCCGCGCCCAAAGAAGGATTTATTTTTTTTCCGTAAGCGTCTTTAAAACCGCCGAAAAGATTATATCCTGCCGCTCCTATGGTCACAATGCCGAAAGTCGCAGATAAACCGGCATCAGCGGCAATAAAATCCGAACCGGCTTCCCTGTGAAACTTTGAATCGATATATTTGGCGTTCACGCCGAAACTTAAAAATTTTATCCGCCTTGATAAGTTCAGATAAACAGCCGCGTCCTGTTCATTTTCAATATTGCCCTCCAGAGAACTTACGGCGGCTATTCCCAAATTAACTCCGAAAAACAAATCGGGATAAAGGAAAGAAAACGCGGCGGCAGATTCTTCGCTGAAATTTTTTCCGTCGTTAAAAACAGAGGAATACGCTATGCCTATCATCGGAAAATCAGGAATGTGAGCCGGATTTGAGAAGATCCCGAACGGGTCGCCTATTATGTTCGCGGTATAAGCATAACCCATACCGGCTCCTCTGACCGAAAGATTTACATTCATTATTTGCCCTGAATTTTTAACGGAAGAAAAAACGGCTGCAGGAACGGCAGCAATAAGGAATAAAGATAATAAAAACTTTTTCATATACATGGTTGCCCCGTTAAAAAATCCGGTCTGTATGTATAAAAAGTATAGTCCATAAATAAAAAAAGCTCTTCTTATTTAGATATAAAAGAAAAGTTTAAATCCGTAACGGTAGATTTAACCGTTCCGGTTTTTATTTCATCCGGAAGCTCAAAGCCCGGCTGCGGCTCGGCGGTTATTTTATATGATTCGCCATAATGTAAATCGGCGAAAATAAAAGAGCCGTCAGCCGAAGTAACGGCCGAAATTTCATGACGGCCGTCTGAATTTACAGCCTTTACAATAATGTCTGATAAGCCTGTTTTTGTTGTATGATCAAAAACTTTTCCTATACCGTAAAAAACCTGTACTATATCCATATCCTTGACATTATTATCCGACGCGGTTATCAAATTATCGCCTGCTA
Source organism: Endomicrobiia bacterium (assembly GCA_009776745.1). GTDB lineage: Bacteria > Elusimicrobiota > Endomicrobiia > Endomicrobiales > Endomicrobiaceae > Endomicrobium_B. The sequence continues at coordinate 3,522 of WRNH01000044.1, forward strand.
TTGCGTATACGTGAAAATCCGAACTTACAAACGCATAATATTCCTGGCCGTATATGAGGCCGTACGCCTTATATCCGCCGTTTTCATTGACATAAGAAACGGCGCTATCGTAAAACGGCGCCCCGGATTTAAACATTATTTTTAATCCGGAAGTTTTTATGCTGCCGGAATTAATTGTTCCTGATATTGAATATCTCGGATAATAAGCAAAATCACAGCCGCTTATATCCGTTTTTGACGTATGAATTGTTTTTGATTTCGGGGTAATTGCGGAATTATCGGAAGAAAGCGCTTTCACGGTATACCTTGAGTTCTTTTTCAATCCTGAAATTGAAAAAAAACCTTCGGCGTTTGTAACGGCATTAAACTCTTCGAAAGCATGTATGTCCGAAACAGCCGTAATTTTAATATTTTGCAGGCCTTTATTTGTATGTATATTTACGACCTTGCCTGACAGCTCCAAAGCATGCAAATAACCTGCGGAAACGGCAACGGCAAAAATAGATAATAACAGTTTTTTCATTTTTCACGCAAATTCATTATAATTTTCATTAGACGTCAAGAGAAAACCAGACAAGGAAAAAATTGAACAAAGATTTTCGCATTTGAAGTTACTTATCATCCTAACATCTTACCTTCCAAAAGCAGCCGCTTATCCTCAGATCCGCGTTTAAAATCAAAGCAAATACCCTACATAAAAGCCCACTTTTGAATATGAGACATCCCTGTCAACTTTATCGCCTGCATATGAGTTCGAATATTTCATGGAGCCGTTGTTGACAGAGTAAAGAACCTGTAGAACATATCTATTGTAAGAAGCGCCCAATCCTCCGGCATAATACAATCCGCCGGAAGCTTCGCTCCTGCCCAAATAATCCAAATTTGCCAAAAGAAAATTATATCCCAAATGCGCAACAATATAAAAATGATAATCATCTTCGCTTATAAAACGCATTTTAAAAGCGCCGTACAAAGGCAGAAAACCGAATCTTCCGGGACTTTCTTCAAGACATCTTTTGAACTGAAAACCTATTCCCAATCCGACGGCCGCGAACCTGCTGACATATCCGTACTGTTCCGCAGATAAACTTATGCCGTAGTCCGAATTTTCGGTTTTATCGCCTTTCATGCTAACGCCGCTTTCTTTAACTTTGCCGGAAAAAATATTAACGCCTTTTAAGTCAAAAGCAAAAGCTAAAAACGTTTCGCTATCGGGTTTTTCAGAATAGGCTGCGTAAGATTCTTGTTTAGCGTCATGAGCATCATAAGAATTGTCATCCAGCAAAAATTTATCGGCGTCATAGTAATCGTCATTTTTTTGTTGTTTTTTTGTTTCCGGCGGGTTTTCAAAAGAATTCCGCGCCGTTTCTTCAGATGAAAGCAATAATAAAGCAGCGTCAAATTCATCATCTTCATCGGCTGCCGCAAAAGCGTCGTCTTTTTTCTGATTTACCGGCGCAGAAGCCGCAGTCGAATTATTTGAAGCGCTCTTTCCAAGCAAAAACAATGCCGCGTCAAAATCTTCATCTTCGGCGGCAGTTTGGCTTGCGGAAACTGCTTTAGGTTTCTCAATAACAGTTTCCTGAACATTAAAAACAAGAACCCCTGACTTATTATCTTTTATATATGTGTCGCCTTCCGAATTCCCTTGTTTAAAATCGCTTGTGAACTGGGTTTTTGCATCCTCGGCATCTGAAGCGCCGGTATCGCTTTTTGCCTGAGAAACTTCAGGAAGCGGTTTAGGCGTTTTTGTAATTTCCTCTATTTCATAGAGCATTATTTTACGCTTTGCGCCTGTTCCGGATACGGAAACCGTTACGGAATCATTAGACTCGGCAATAATTTTACCGTTAACGACTTTACCTGATTTTAAATAAAAAAATTCAGAGTACGAAACAGCCGAACAAACGGACAAAATAAGTAAAGAACAAAATAATTTTCTCATGTCAGACCTCTTTTTTTGAAGATAAGATGTTAAGAGGATATGATGCCGCAGCTTATCTTACCGCCTTCTTATCAGTTTATCTTCTCTACTTTACTTCTTCACCTTCTATATAAGTTATTTTTCTTATAAGCTGTCCGTTGGAATCATATTCTTTCGCGGGACCGTCAAGCATATCTTCTTTCATAAAACCCGTCAGCATTATTTTTCCGTTTTTGTAATATTGAGTTACAGGGCCTTCTCTGTAAGCATCCTTTAATTCTGCCTTCTCAAATAACTCGCCTGTGTCATAATACAGCCTGCTTGTCCCGTTGCCTTTGCTGTCCATCTTCATTGTCTGTTGTCTTTTGCCGTTAGGATAATACATCGTGTAAGATGAATCTATAAGATTTCTGCCGGACCATGTATTAACGGTATGGGTTTTCATTACTCCGTCTGCGTAAAACTCTTTTTCTTCATTCAGCAAATTGGAGCGGTAATTCGCGATGCTTTTAGTTTTTCCGCCGCCGTAATATTCAAAAACTTCGCCGTCGGGAATGCTCCCCTTAACGCCCATCACTCTGCCGTCTATATGATAAAACTCTTTAGCGACTTCGGCTTCGTCGGCATTATAAAATGTCATCTCTTTTTTTGGATTGCCTTCATAATAATGCGTAGCCGTGACTTTTCTCGTGACTTCCGCATACACAGAAACCGTAAATACGGCGATAAACAGTAAAATCAATATTTTTTTCACTTATTTCACTCCGTTTTTGTTTAAAATGTGTTACAAATGCTATTTGACGTTCTTTGAATATAATACTTTTTTATTACTTCATTTTCAAGCCGTTACACGGCAAGAAGACAGGATGAAAAAATAAAAAGGCAGAGTGCAGCGGCAAGGCTTTTGCGGTTTCCTGTCTTCATATTATCTTAACATCTTGTATTCGGCCTCATTTTAAAAATTGTATATTTACCGATATAAATATATAATAACAGTTCTTATGTTGTTAAGGGAGAACAATGACTATCAAGTCTTTATTTCAAAAATTCAAAAAAAGATGGAATTGCAGAGGCGGCTATTCTGATTTTTTAAAAATAGCTTTTCCTCTGATAATATCCACAGGCGCGTGGTCCATACAAAGTTTTATAAACAGATTTTTTCTTGCATGGCATTCAAAGGAAGCCTTCGCGGCATCTCTTCCGGCCGGAGTGCTTAATTTTTCCATCATGAGTATTTTTATAGGGACGATAAGCTATGCGGACGTTTTTGTTTCGCAATACTACGGTAAAAAAGAATACAGATCTATAGGACCGTCCGTATGGCAAAGTTTTTATCTTGCTTTTGCCGGAGCTTTTATACTTCTTTTAATATCGTTCTTTTCCGAAAACATTTTTACTTTTATAGGACATGCTCCGGCGATAATTGCGGAAGAAATAAAATATTTTAAAGTTTTATGCTATGGCGCTTTTCCTTCTCTTGCCGCCTCGGCGCTTTCGTGTTTTTACGCTGGAAGAGGCAAAACGAAAATTATTTTACTTATAAACATAATAGGCATTGCCGTAAATATTATCTTCGACTGTCTGCTTATTTTCGGAAACGCGGGATTTCCCGAAATGGGAATAACGGGCGCGGCAATCGCAACGATTATAGCATCAATTGTTATGTTCGGCCTTTTTGCGGTAATGCTGCTATCCAAAAAGAACAACAAAACCTATAACACAAGGAAAATTATTCCTGATTTCAGCTTTATAAAAAGGCTTCTAAAATTCGGATTTCCCAACGGCGTGCAGTTTTTCTTCGACATGTCGGGCTTTACTTTTTTTGTGCTTGTAATAGGAACTTTGGGCGAGCTTGAACTTTCAGCTTCAAACATAGCGCTCAACATAAACTATCTGGCTTTTATGCCTTTGATAGGATGCGGAATTACAACATCAATACTTGTAGGACAGTTTCTAGGAAGAAATAAAGCGTCGCTGGCCGAAAGAAGCGTTTACACGGCTTTGCACGTCGTATATTTTTATGTTGCATTTATGGTTTTGGCATTTATTTTAATTCCTAACTTTTTCATATACCCGTTTTCACAGGGAGCCGAGGCTGAAATTATAGAACAAATCCGCCCGATAGTAATAAATTTATTAAGATTTGTAGCTTTATACTCTCTTTTTGATCCGATGAACATAGTATTTGCATCAGCCATAAAAGGCGCCGGCGATACTGCATTTGTCATGAAACTTCTTATAACTCTTTCAATTTTTGCCGCCGCTATGCCGATATATCTTGTCATAGTCGTATTTGACCTTGGACTTTACATCGGATGGAGCATTATGGTATTTTACGCGGTTGCGCTCGCGCTGTCTTTTTATTTAAGATATAAAACGTACAAATGGAAAAAAATGCGCGTTATTGAGATGCAGATCGTGGACGGATAAAAAACAGAGAAGAGATAATAGAAAAAAGATACGACAAAGGCGGATGGCTTTAATAAAAATTTGTTATCTGTTGTCTATTCTCTTTTTTCTGCCGCTATATTGTCTTATTTTTTCTTTTAATGTAAACTATATTACGGCGCCGAGGTGGTGGAACGGCAGACACGCAGGTCTCAGAAGCCTGTGCCCGCAAGGGTGTACGAGTTCAAATCTCGTCCTCGGCAAATGCGTCTTTGAGGCATTTTTTGTATTTATCGCTTATCATTTATCATTAAAAAAAACTGAACTTTTGTTCAGTTTTTTTGTTTTTGGCATGATACCAGGCAGGCTGATAAAATCAGCCTGCCTGCAAAGCATTATTTAATTATAGTTCTGTTCAATCTCGTAAGCTTTTCCTTTGTAATAGTTCAATGTCAAATGTATTCCTTCGGCTCTTGTGTCTGATATACCGCTGGTAGTAACACTGAATGATATCGCATCATCATTGGCATTCTTAAATTCCCGCCATGTAAATCTGTTAAAATATTTGTTTCTTCTGGCATCAACACCTATCTCAGGAATATAGCTTGCCGCAGTAGCTGTATAAGATGATGCGGCAAACCAAGTCTTATTTCTGGCCTGATAAATTTCCTGAGCAGCCATAATTTCGGAAAGAAGCGCTTGCCCTTCAACCGAAACAGACTTCCTTACATGATCTCTGTACACCGGCACCGCAATAATAGAAAGAATTCCAATAATGACAATAACTATAATAACTTCCGCCAGAGTAAATCCAGAATTTTTTTTCATAAAACCGCCTTTGTAAAAATTTTTGGCGCAGCTGTATAAATAATAGTGCCGCGCCAAAAATTCTAGCCCAAATTACTTTATTTTAAAAGCATCTTTTTTCAACACATTGCCTTCCGCGTCAACTACTTCAACTGACAAATCGCCTTCAAGCCCCGGATAAACGGTCTTGCTGCTCCATGTTCTGAAAGAAGGAGTCGTAATTTTTAAAGGGATTTCTCCTATAACCGTTTCACCCGCATACCATATGTGTTTAACTTCCGCGCCTTCTGCGCCTTCAATTTTTGTCCAGTAATAAATTTTAGGCGTATCTTTTGTGAACTCTTCCGCCGTTCCTTCAGGCATTCTGTCGGCAATAGCCGTGCAAACCGCCGAACCTGAAACTGTTATACTGCTTTTGCTTTCAGCTTTTTCCGCTTCTTCAGCTTCCTGCGCAAAAGCCGCTCCTGCAAAGCCCATCATGACCGCAAACACAACCAAAAGACTGACTTTCTTCATCTTACTCCCCCCGTTTTTGATTTTTTACTTCCACCTTCTCTTCTATCTCTTCTCCGGTTTCAACTTCATTACCTGTCAGAATATAATAAAGAACCGTAGGAATTCCCGCAAAACCGTCCCTTGAATTTATGTATATTTTAGACAGATACGCATTCTTCCCCTTAATAATCATTTCGGCTTTAGGTTCGCCGTCCACAAGCAAAACCTTTATATTGCGGTCTTCAACTGCCTTCATCCGCATATCAAACCAGCCGCTTTCGTTATATGCAATGCTAAAACCGTAAGCGCTTCTCTGAAAAGCGCTTACTTCCGTGCGCCTTCCGTCGGAAGCGTATAAAAGCCAGTAAGAATCTATGGGATTATTTTTGTCTATCTGCCCGTTGCCGTCAATATTAGCGTCATACTGAACTATATTGGCATTTTTGCTTCTTTCGATTTTAAAAAGACTTCTCTCGGAGGCAAACGGCAAAGATACAAATAAACACAAAACAATTGAAATTAATGCGCACAGCTTAATATTTTTCATTTTTTACCCCGGAATGCCTTTAATTCTATATTATTATTCTTTTCCTTTCAAGCCGTTACTGTCTGCATATATAAAAAAATCTGCAATTCTTACAATTACCGCCGTCTTTTTTATCAAACTCAAAGTAATCGCCTTCGGAAATTTCATCCAAAACAAACTTTATTATATCTTTACAGCCATCATATATTCTTTGAGCATCAACGCAGTTTGAAAAAAAATCGTGTATTTCGGCCTTTTTTATATCATAAACGCCGCATCCGCAAACATCGGCTTTTTCACTTTGTTCAAAAATATATTTATACAAAGGAAGCTGTAATGATTTTACGGCTTTTTTTATATTTTCCCTGTTCAATCCCGAAGAAATAAGTTCGCCGAATTTTTTTGAAACAAGCGGCGTGCTCACGCTGCCGGTTTTGTAATCGAGAATAATATACCCTCCGCCTTTTTTATCCGCCCTGTCAATAATGCATTCAACGTTATAATCGGTTTTATCGGTTTTTAAAATTGCCGCATACCTTTTTTCGCAGCAATAAATACCGTCAAACTCTCTTTCCCTCTCAAACTTAAGAACTTTGCCCATTCTGTGTTCAAGCACTTTTTTGATCAAAAACGCGTCTTCCCTGAACTTCAGTTCAAAACAGTTCTCAAAAAACTTTTCAAGTTCATGAAAAAAATGTTCTTTAAATCCGGATTTTTTGAGTCCGGAACTTTCCATTCCCTCATAAAAAACCGACCGCAAAAAATCATGTATGAAGCTGCCCATTTCGCTTCCGGACAGTTCCGCGCCGATTTCAGACGCCTCGTCAAGCCCCAAAACATATCTGAAATAAAACTCAAGCCTGCATCTTAGATAAGTATCTATTTTGCTGTAAGAATATTTCATTTTTTTAAGATACCGCTTTATCTTATCGCTCTTTTCGTATCTTTTTTTGCCCGAATTTGAGATTTTTAAAGAAGGAAACGCGATTTTTTTCGTTTTCGCGCAGTCAAGGCTGCCGCTTTTTAACTGTCTATCCCACACAAGCCGCTCGATAAATCTGCTTCTTTCTTCTTTTTCATTGTCGGGATATATAAGGCTTATTTTTTTTGCCTGCGATATAAGCCTGTTAAAATGATAATTTTGTATCTCGTACTCTTTTTTTGCCATTTCTATGCCCAAAGCAAACATTATGTCTTTGGGAACAAGCGGCGACTCTTTTTTTACTGCAGGCATTGCCGAATCCGTCATACCTACGATAAACACATTTTCAAATGAGATATTTCTTGATTCAAGAAGCCCTAAAACCTGCAGCCCTTTTAACGGCGATCCCGGAAGCGGTATCTTTTTATCTTCTAAAAGATCCGAAAAAATATTTAAAATATCGTTTTGCGCAAAACGCGCGCGGGCGACTTTTCCGTACTTCATCTGCCGCGACAAAGAAAGTATTATTTCTATCGCTTCCGAATTAAGAGGATATGTTGAAACTATGCTTAATTCGCATAACTTTTCGGCAAAAGAATGAAGCTCCTCGGCAAAAGCGTTCAGCGTTTCGGGTTTTTCCCACGCGCAAAACAGAGTTTCGAAAATATCAGACAAAACATTTTTTAATTTATCGGCATTTATGTACCCCGACGCACCTGCGGAAGATTTTGAAATTGATTCCAAAACGGCGGAAGCATTGTAAATCTCTTCAAAAGAAACGAATATTTTTCCGGATAAAGAAGTTTTTGAATCCCTGTCAAACGCTTGTTTGAGTTTATGCGCGATTATCCTTGTAAGAGAAGGATCTCCGAAAAATCTCATATTTTTCACAAGCGGATTTGAAAGCGTTTTTATTAAATCTTTAACGTAATAATTTTCGTTTTTTCTTGAAAGCTGCGCAGCCGTTACGGACCTAAGAAGCGTAAAAACAGCCGTCTTAGACGCCGGATATCCTGCAGAAACGTTATAATTATCCGTTACCGCCGAAATCTCAGACATCACCGGCTGCAGAAGCTTTGCTTCCGGAACTATTATGACGGTTTTATCATACTCAGCCTCGGGCATTTTTGCGATAAGGTTTTTTAAAAGAACGGCCTGCGACTGATCGTCATAAGCGCCGTAAATATTCAAGTCGGCGTCGAAAGGTTTTTCGCTGCGCGCATTTTCCGAATGGACTGTGCGGATCGCATCGCCGCTTTTTGCGCTTTTCTCAATGGCGGAACCGAAATATGAGTATATTTTATTTAGCGAATCATAATTTTCCGGATCTCCCTGGGTTATAACCGTCAATTTTCCGGCGTCAAATATTTTTTTAAATATTTCCAGTTCAGTTTTGTGAAGATAAAAAGGAGCCAGCAGAATAAACTCTTCATATTCGCCGGCAAGCTGCGCAAAATCCATCCCGGAAACTTTTAAAAACGAATATCCTTTTGTAGTTTTTGAAGCTTTTTCAAGAGAAGAATGGAAGGAATCTTTTATTTTAAACATATTCTTTAAAAGATCATTAATATTTTCCGGAACATCATATCCTATATCCGCATTAGCCGTAATGTTTTTCAGTTTCTCTCCGGAAACTTTTTCCAAATCCAGCTGCTCGATAAAAGACGCTATTTCCAAAGCCCATTGCAAAAATCCGGCAAAACTTTTCTTTCCTTTTAAAAGTTCCGGAGCAACATCCTGCACGGCTTCGTAAATCATAAAAGCGGCTTCGATATCCGGTATTTTAACAAAATCGGTATTGTCAAACACCGCATTTTCGATAAAATCGTCGTTTGTAAAAAAAGCCGGAGATACAAAAGACGTTCCGGCAGCCTGCGCCAGTTTCTTTTTTATAAACAGAAACTGCCTTTTTCCGCCGCTTATAAAAGCGGTTTTTTTTCCGCCGGATTTAGCGTAATAACCGCACGTAAAATCAATTATATTTTCCCGCATGGAAATATTGATTATTTTTGAACTCATGATTTAACCTTTTGTGACGGCAAACCAAAAACCTATTGCTGCTCCGGCTTTGCCTAAACGCCTAAACTACTCCTTACTCATTATTAACCGCCGTTTCTCTATGTCTACAATACAGCCGCGAACATTTTTATTTTTATATATTTCCGAAAGGCATTTGACATAATTTAGAACCTGTTTTCTGTTTTCTTCGGCGGCGGAATTCGAACTTTTGAAATCCGCGACGATAATTTCATCTTCCCCGATAATAACTTTATCCGGTTTGTAAGTTTCTCCGGAAGAAGTTACTATCTCAAATTCGTTAAAAATATTCTTTTCATCGCTTTCAAAAACAGACGCTATCTCTTTTTTTTCAAATAATTTTAAAAGTTCGTCTTTTATCCAATCGGCATCATCGTAAAGAAATTTTCTTTTCGCATCGCCGGCCGCTTTATCCGCTTCCGCGTTTATATTCTTATTTTTAAGCGATCTTATGCGCGACAAAGCAAAATGCAGCATTGTTCCGCGCCTTCTTAAATTATTAAAATCGGGAACGGAAGTTTTTTCCGAATGATTCTTGATTTCTTTATATCCGAAATCGGCATTGTCGTTAATGCTCTCATCATTTCCCGATTTTGTCCGATATAATTCTTTTGTACCTCTCTCAATATCTTCTTTGCCTAAAAGCAAAGCCGCGCTGTTGTTTGAACTTCCGGCTTTAGGCGGAACAAAAGCGTAGAATTCGCACTCTGCCCTCGTCATCAAAACATACAAAATGTTCATTTCAGACATAAGCGTTTTTGCTTTTTCGCGGTTATATGAAGATTTTAGCTTTTCAGAAAACTCCGACATATTTTTTGTCAGATACGTCAGATTGATTTTTTCTCCGTTGTCTTCAAATAAAGGTTTGTCCGCGGCCGTATGAGCAAGCTTCAAAAACGGCGCGATCACAACCGGAAACTGCAAACCCTTGGCTTTATGCGTTGTCATAATTTTAACGCCGCCGCCGGAAGAACTTTTTACGTACAAACCGCCGTCTCCGTCTTCAAGGTTTTTAAAATATTCCAGAAAATTTTCAAGTCCGCCGTCGTCGCATTCAAAATCTTTTATAAGTTCAAGAAAACGCATTATAAAAATTTTTGATTCTTTAAAATTTTCCGCTATTTTAAATTTTTCCAAAACCGATAATACAAGTTCGTAAACCGGAGTAAAACCCGCCTGAACAAAAAACTTCTCAAAATACTCTTCCCACAAACTTTTATAATGCCCGCCGAATTTCTTGTAAAAAGCGTCCAAATCGTTTTTATCGTGCGAATCAAAAACAAATCCGCGCATTTGTTCGCAGCCGGAAGCCGCTGTTTTGCAAAAAACTTCGCCCGTGATAAAAGATACGAAAGAAAGGCTGTCCATGGGAGAGTTTATAAACGTTAAAAGCGAAACGATCTGTTTTATTATATCGTTGTTTCTGATATTTAACGTCTGTCCGGACTCAACGCTTATGCCTTCTTCCAAAAGCCACGACCCTGCAAGCAAAACTTCGGCATTGGTTCTGCACAAAACCGTCACGTCGTTTAAATCAAAACGTCCGGAAAGCTGTTTCACGGTTTTTACAAAAAGGCGTTTTGTCTCCGCTTCAATATCGTCAATATCATCTTTTAAAATTTTGATTTCCACGTATCCTTTTTGTTTGTCCTCCCGGCAGTTCTGTTTTGAGTTTGAATAAACCGAAATCAAATCTTTATATCCGCTTAAAAACTCTTTTTCTTCATGCAAATCGTTTAAATACCGTTCAATATTTTCTTTAGAAAAAACAAAATTATTAAACTCAACGATTTCTTTATGGCTTCTGTAGTTTTGGTTTAAAACAACCGTATCATTTTCATTCTGCGAAAATTCGGACAAGGCATTATAAAAGATCTCACAGCTTCCGCCCCTAAAATCATAAATCGCCTGTTTGGCGTCGCCGACATAAAAAAACGTGCCGCCTCCGGCAACGCTTTCGTCCAGAAACCGCTTGATGCCCGCCCACTGCACGGGGCTTGTATCCTGAAACTCGTCTATTAAAAAATGTCTGTATTTTTCCGAAAGCCTGTAATACACTTCAGGCATGACGGGATTATCGCCTTCAAAAAGACTCAAAGCTTTTTTGTTTATATCGTGAAGAAATACAAGTTCGTCTTTTTTTGCCTGAATTTCAAATTCATTGTCTATTTTTGAATAAATTCCGCAATAAACTCCGTAATAATTGCAGGCGTAGAAAACGCACAGTTCCGAAATGTCTTTCCGTATTTCTTCCCATAAACAGTCCGCTTTATCGTTTTCAGCCGCGTTTTTCTTATATTTCAGAGGTGAAGCAAAAGCTTTTGGGATCTTATCCGGATTATAAAAAATACTTTTTCCTTCAAAAACCGCTTTTTCAGCGGCTTTAAGGCAGGTTGAATATACGTCGAGTTTTGAAAATTTGCTCAAAAATTCTTCCGTTTTTTTTGCTATGTTTGAGGCTCTTTTAAATATTTCTTCATCAAAAGATTGATTGTTTACCGATATATCCTTACCGGTATTTCCGGCTTTTGCGAAAACTTTTTCCACTTCGTTATATATATCGTTTTTCGGAAACCAGCCGGTTTTTTCCGACATAAGATACTGCGATATATAACGCGTCAAAATCTCTTTAAGATTTGCGGAAAGAGCGGAAAGGCGCAAAAATGAATCAAGCGCAAACTTTAAATTTTCGGAATAATCTTTTTCTATGCGGAAATTGGGAGAGATGTCTATGTTTATGGCGCAGGCTTTTAAAATCGAATTTATAAAACTGTCTATCGTGCTTATGTTAAAATTGTCGTAGTTATTTAAAATTTCATTTAAAACTTCCGCGCTTTTTGAGCGGACTTCTTTTTGAGATAACCCCGTTTCATCAAAAATTCCCGAGGTATCAAGAGACAAAACCGCTTTTTTCAAATATTCTATAACTCTGCACTTCATCTCTACCGCCGCTTTATTGGCAAACGTCACGGCGATAATATTTTTTAGGGGTATGGAGTCTTTATGCGGATTATAATCCAGCAGCAAGCGCAAGTATCTCTTTGCAAGATTATAAGTTTTACCAGAACCCGCCGAAGCCTGCACCGACGTTATTTGCGGTATTTTAGTTTTAAACATTTGAGGAGCCTTATAAATTTAAAACTTTCCTCTTTTTGCGCCTTTCGGGAAATCGACAGAGTCGTATAATTTGTCCAGCCATACAAAACGCTTATCTGAAATTTTTTCTTTAAAAAGATTTTTGATTTCGGAAGAGGCGTTTATTTTGCTGTTTCCCCAGTTCCAATGCTGAAACATCGGCAATACGTCCCAGTTGCAATTTATATAAGATAAAGCTTTTACATTATTTTGCGTTTCGATAAATCTGAAAAGTTTTTTATACCAGTCGGCTTTTCTTTCTTCTTTCAGATCAGTCCCGAGCATAGGCGCGCATTCGGCTATCATAACGGGTTTTGAATGCCTCTGCGCAAATTTTATCATCGGGATCCACTGGGGACTGGCAAAATACGAAATCGCGCACCAGTCAACGTAATCGTCTCCGGGATACCACGCCTCAATTCCGCGCGGATTTAATGAAGCGTAAGAATGCCATACATAAGCAATATTTGTAACGTTTGATCCGTCCATTTTTTCAACAATGTGCCTGAACGCCGCAATATATTTTTCCGGTTCGTAAGCATTGTCGGGATAATCGAATTCATATCCTATGCGTAAAAATACCGGAGCTTTTACGGCTTTTACCCATTTGGCAAGTTTTTCTATATTCCCGTCAAGAGAACCGTCAATAATGCTGTCAAGCGAGTTAACCAGATAAAGGCCTATTTGAAGAGCTGCCCCGGGATATTTTTTTGCAATGTAGCTGCCGGACGTTTCTCCGGCGCCGAAATCCGCTTTATTGTCAAGGCCGTTTAAATCCGATAAAGCCGTATAAAACATAAATCCTGCCGGCGCTTTTTTTACTATTTTTACAAACTCATTGCTGTCATTATTGTTCTGTCCGGCAAAAATAAGAACTTTCCCGTCTTCCGGAACAAAACGCCCCGTAAGCCCTTTTTCTCTTTGAGCAAACGCCGGCGCTGACAGCGTAAAAATAAGAAACAGCGTCAATATTGTTTTTTTCATAACCGTACTGCTCCATACTTTATTAATTACGAATTACGGAGACTTCGTCCCAATTACGAATTGGGTTTCTCTAAAAACCCAATTTTGTCATACCCGTGAAAACGGGTATCCATGCTGCTTTTAAATATGTCCGACGATAACGACAAAAATTGATTCCCGTTTTCACGGGAATGACACCACTTTAGATAGGTTTTGACCCAATTGCTTTTTTTCATCTCTCCGCTCTTTCTCTGGCCATATCGCGATCCATATCTTTTCTTTTGATGCTTTCTTTTTTGTCGTAAGATCTTTTGCCTTTTGCCAAACCCACAAGCATTTTTATTATGCCGCGCTGCGAAAGATAAACTTCAAGAGGAATCACGGTTAACCCTTTTTCTTTAACTTTGGCGTTCAGTTTATTAATTTCAGATTTATGCAATAACAGTTTTCTTTTTCTTTTTGCGTCATAATCCAAAACGTGCGAAGACATCCGCTCATACGGAGCTATAAACATATTATCGACGTATGCTTCTCCCGAAGAAAAACGCACAATAGCGTCAACAAGACTCACGTTTGAACGCCTTACGGATTTAACTTCAAAACCGGACAATACTATTCCCGCTTCCGCTTTCTCAAGTATTTCATAGTCGTGGAACGCTTTTCTGTTGGTAGTAAAAACTTTTTTTTCCATTTTTAAACTGCAAGAGGAAGATTAATAATAAATTTTGAACCTTTCCCTGAAGAGCTTTCGGCTTTGATCGCTCCTCCGTGCATTGCAACTATTTGTTTTGACACCGTAAGAGACATACCCAAGGCTTTTGCCTGCTTCGTGGAAAACATAGGATCAAAACACTGAGCGAGAGTATCATTGTCCATGCCGATACCCGTATCGGAAATTTCGACAAACGCTTCATTAGCGGATTTATACGCTTTAACGGACATAGTGCCGCCGTCGGGCATTGCCTCTTTGGCATTTTGTATTATACTCGACAAAACCTGCTTAATTCTTTCCGGATCCGCGTAAATATAAAGCTCCTGAATAGACGTATCAAAAGAATATTTATCCTCTTTGTATTTTTCGATTACTTCGTTTATAAGCGCTTTTAAATCGTTATTTCCTTTGTTCAGCTGTTTTACCCTTGTGGAATCAAGCAGTTCAACTATCATATTGTTCATGCGGTTTACTTCGCTGGAAAGCATTTTAAGCATTTTATTGGGAACTTCGCCTTCAATTTTAACCGAATTCGAAAAATAATAAGCTATATTTTTCATGCTGGAAAGAGGATTTTTCAAATCATGCGAAGCGACGGAAGCAAATTTGTTAAGAATTTTTATCTTCTCGTTTATGATCTCTTCTTTTGAAAAATTTCCTTCTTGTTTGCGCTGAAAATTTCCGCCGATATTTATGGCTTTAAACTGCGTTACGGGTTCATGTTTGACTTCCTGCGCGGGAACATACGGCGTCGGGTCAGGAGGAAGATCCCGTTTATAAGTTTTATACTTTTTATGCGAATGTCCGTACCCGTCATACTCGCCGGCATCGTCGGCCTGCTTATAAAAAACTAAAATCAAAAAAGATATAAAGCATACTCCGCTTGCCGAAAAACCTAAAATTTGATGAATAACTCCGGAATATACGGCAGCCAAAGCCGAAAGAACAGCCGCCGCAAAAAGAAATATTTTTACAATAGCCAAATTATCGTTCATTGACAACTCCTTTAAAAACAGCTAAAAATTAAGAATGTTTGTGTTTCGGATCAAAAAAGCGCGCGGGCTGAGAAGGAAAATATCTCAATTTTCATTCTTAATTGCCGTTTTTTACGCTTTCTCCATCTCCGCCAGAAGGTCATGAGCATCAAAGGGCTTATGAAGAACCGGAATATCATGCTTCTTCAGACTTTCGCTTATAGCGCTTTCAAAATCAAACACAAAAATAATTTTTGCTTTATCGTTTTTCTGTTTTACGTTTTTATAAAAACCTTCTATATCCGGAATTTCCACGGTATCGCATATTATATAACTGCTGTTTTCAATATCTTGGCCTGCAAAAAAAATTTCTGCCGAAGGGCAGTAAACAGCGTCATATCCTTTCGCAACCAGAGCAAGTTTCAGGTTGTTTGACCATATCGTCTCGCTGCTTATAAGAACGGCCTTTTTCTTGCCGGAATCTAAAAAAAACTCGGAAAGAGCGCCCTTGCTCAGAGGCAGCCTCAGACATTTTATATTTTTTATTTTCTCAAATTCTTTGCATTCCGCCGCCGTAACAACAACCACAGTCGACTTTTTCATCTTCTGCGCCGTTTCTTTTATTTTAGAAAAAGAATTCTGCTCAGGTTCCGCTGCAAAAATCAGTTCCGGCTCTCTTCTTATAATAAAATCATCGGACGATTCTAAACTGTCTTTTTCGACGGCTATAAAACCTGATGATTTTAAATTAGAAATCAAAAAATCTTTTGTTTCTCCGTCCTTGGAAATTACAAGACCCGTTTTCTTTGAGTTTATATCTTTTACGGCATTAAGAACATCTTCTATTTCAAACGGTTTGCTTATACACGCAAATGCGCCTTCTTTTATCGCTTCTTTTATCAAATCGTTCATTGCGTAAGCCGTCATCATCACTACTATGGTCCCGGGGCTTATTTCTTTAATTTTTTTAAACGCTTCGACTCCGTTCATTCCCGGCATTCTTATATCGAAGAACGCTATATCGAAAACGGTTTTCTTAACAAGTTCCAAAGCTTCAAGCCCGTCGCCTGCCGTCTGCACGGAATATCCCTCTATTTCAAGAATACTTGCAAGAGAAAATCTCAACCCCTCTTCATCGTCCGCAATTAAAATGCTTAAGTTTTTTTCCGAATTCATTTTTTACTCCATTGGAAGCGTTAT